>NZ_JAPVZA010000043.1:0-538 GCF_041432115.1 Streptococcus sp. 27098_8_12 | reverse complement strand
TTATCCACTACACTGTTTGAAGCAACCAAATCACTAGCTGCGATCTTGATGACTTCATCTGATAATTGGTAACCGTCTGGAGCTGAGAGTTCTCTCACTACATAATCTCTTGCTTCCAATCCTGTAAAGGTTACAAGACCATCTTTATCAGACGTTGCAGTTGCTTGACCTTCACCATAAGGGTTCGCTACAGGAGTCGTACCATCAGCTTCAAAGAGACCGAATACAGCACCAACAAGAGCTTTCCCTTCTTGGTTCACTTTGTGTAGTTGGATGCTGTAGAGTTTCAATTCAGGTTTGTCAACCGTCGGAGGAGTTGGTGGAATTGAAGTGAATGGTTTGTTGACCACTGTTCCTTTGTCTACGACGAGGTTAGTCGCAGCTTTCAACTCGCTAGCAGAAACTTTAATCACATCTGTTGATAGTTGATAACCTTCTGGAGCAGTAAGCTCTTTCACCACATAATCTTTTGCTTCAAATCCTGTAAAGGTTACAAGACCATTTGCATCAGAAGTTGCAGTCGCTTGTCCTTCACCGT
>NZ_JAPVZA010000042.1:0-671 GCF_041432115.1 Streptococcus sp. 27098_8_12 | reverse complement strand
GGTCCCGTAGTGTAGCGGTTATCACGTCGCCCTGTCACGGCGAAGATCGCGGGTTCGATTCCCGTCGGGACCGTTAAAATAATGAAAATTATTTTAAGACTCGTTAGCTCAGTTGGTAGAGCAATTGACTTTTAATCAATGGGTCACTGGTTCGAGCCCAGTACGGGTCATATTTTGCGGGTTTGGCGGAATTGGCAGACGCACCAGATTTAGGATCTGGCGCTTTACGGCGTGGGGGTTCAAGTCCCTTAACCCGCATAAGAGAATAATAATGAGCCGGCTTAGCTCAGTTGGTAGAGCATCTGATTTGTAATCAGAGGGTCGCGTGTTCAAGTCATGTAGCCGGCATTTTTTTATATAAAGAAAGCAATGCGAACGTAGTTCAGTGGTAGAACACCACCTTGCCAAGGTGGGGGTCGCGGGTTCGAATCCCGTCGTTCGCTTGAGGAGGCCGGGGTGGCGGAACTGGCAGACGCACAGGACTTAAAATCCTGCGATTGGTAACGATCGTACCGGTTCGATTCCGGTCCTCGGCATAGACAAAGGTTGAAAGAAGCACCCTTAGCTCAACTGGATAGAGTACCTGACTACGAATCAGGCGGTTAGAGGTTCGACTCCTCTAGGGTGCATGGTCGCAAGGCTATGTAGTAATTGAATAAGAACGAGCACCC
>NZ_JAPVZA010000040.1:0-1311 GCF_041432115.1 Streptococcus sp. 27098_8_12 | reverse complement strand
TGATTTCTTAAAGAAAACTTAAGAAAAGACGCTGTTTATAAGAATCGGTCTTAGGTCTGATATTTTTTTACAACAGAAACTATTTAGATTTTTTTCTAAATAGAGTTGACAAACCCATCCGAAAGTACTAGAATCTATTTAGAAAGATTTCTAAATAGATTAGAGGAGATAGAGAATGAATTTTGCGCAAACATTTAAAGCTTTATCGAATCCGATAAGAAGAAGTATCTTAGAACTGCTAAAGGCGGGAAAATTATCTGCTGGAGATATCGCTAGCCACTTTGATGTGGCAGGGACGACCATTTCCCATCATTTAAGCCTCCTCAAGCAGGCAGATTTAATTCGAGAGGAAAAAGAAAAGAATTTTATCTACTATGAACTCAATACTTCTGTCTTGGAGGATTTAATGGTCTGGCTCGTTGATTTGAAAGGAGACTCTACTGATGAAAACGAATAAAAAACTATTGCTATTAACTTCTATGGTGATCCTTTTCCCCATGCTTTGGGGGCTGATGATTTGGTCGCAATTACCTAACCAAATCCCGATTCACTTCAATTTTGCTGGCCAGCCCAATAACTTCCAATCGAAACCCCTGGTTGTGTTTGGTCTTCCTATTTTCGATCTCATGGTGCATCTGTTTATGATCTTTATGATCGGTCGCGATTCTAAGAATAGCGCTATGAATGAAAAAATGATCAGAGCGATTTACTGGTTGACCCCAATCGTTTCCTTAAGTATTTCCTATCTCATCTATAGCAAGGCGCTAGGCTCTACGACCAATCCCTCTATTGTTGTTTCGGTTTTGCTAGGCCTCATCTTTGTAATCATGGGCAATTACATGCCTAAGTTGAAAGTGAATCACACGGTTGGGATCCGTCTGCCTTGGACCTTACAGAGTGAAGATAACTGGCACAAAACCCATCGCTTGGCAGGGAAGTTGTGGGTCCTCGGAGGGTTGATCCTTCTACTTGAAGCAGGCCTTCAATTCGCGTTTTCTTATGTACTGGTGCTGGTCATCCTCACCATTGTTCTCATTCCGATCCTATATTCTTATCAATTAAGTCGGAAAGATTGTTAGTTTAAAAAGCAACCAGAGAAGAAGCAGTCGTGAACTGTTTCTTTTCCGGTTGTTTTTGCTTGTTTTCATAAGAATAGATTAGATTACATCTAAACATACGCTCTTGATAAATCTGAAGCAGTTGACATTTACCTTAATAAGATTAATCAAATTCGAGAAGAAAAAAGTAGTGATTCGATTGATTTATATTGCAATGTACACAAATGAACAAAAAGAAAAAAGCCTTTGAAAT
>NZ_JAPVZA010000039.1:0-1350 GCF_041432115.1 Streptococcus sp. 27098_8_12 | reverse complement strand
TATTGCACAGGACTGAGTCCTTTTAATTTTACCTTAATGCGTTTGTTGTTGTAATAATCAATATAGTCTACAATAGCTTGTTCCAATTGCTCAAGTGAGTGAAACGTCTTCTCATAACCATAAAACATCTCAGACTTAAGAATGCCAAAGAAGGACTCCATCATACCATTGTCTGGACTATTTCCCTTACGTGACATGGACGGTTGGATCCCTTTATCCTCTAAAAATTGATGATAATACTGATGTTGGTATTGCCAACCTTGGTCACTATGGAGAATGGTATTTTCGTAATGCTCCTCTGTGAAGGCCTGGTCTAACATAGCTTTCACTTGTTCTAAGTTTGGTGAAGTTGAGAGATTATAGGCGATAATTTCGCTATTAAAGCCATCTAAAACTGGTGATAAGTAGAGCTTTTGACTGCTCGCTGGAATGGCAAACTCTGTCACATCTGTGTAGCACTTTTCCATTGGTTTGGATGCTTCAAACTGGCGTTGAATAAGATTATCTGCTTTCTTGCCAACTTCTCCTAGATATGAAGAATACTTACGTTTAAGACGAATACGAGCTGTTAAACCAAGAATTTTCATCAGACGCTGCACCCTTTTGTGATTGACCGCACGACCACGATTTCTTAATTCAAGAGTAACTCTACGATAGCCGTAATTTCCCTTATGTTCATCATAAATGGCTTGTATTTCCACTTTGATAGCTTGATCTTTATCCACTTGATTCAGTTGCTTTAAGTGGTAATAATAGGTTGAACGAGCAAGTTTGATAATGTTTAGAAGGATATCTAAAGGAAACTCTGTTACCAATCCTTGAACAATTTCTGTTTTTCTTCTTGCTCCTTTTCGTCCCTCAATCTGAGTTCTCTCAACTTTTTTAGAATGGCATTCTCCGCTCTCAAATATTCTAATTCTTCCTGAAGTCGCTCTATCTCTGTCATCTCTTCGGGGTTCTTCT
Source organism: Streptococcus sp. 27098_8_12 (assembly GCF_041432115.1). Lineage (NCBI taxonomy): Bacteria > Bacillati > Bacillota > Bacilli > Lactobacillales > Streptococcaceae > Streptococcus > Streptococcus sp. 27098_8_12. Next base: position 387 of record NZ_JAPVZA010000039.1, on the reverse strand, counting down.
TTGGTTTACGTCCCATTTTAGGCGGTCTCCCTCTTGTTTTCTCAACAATAGTATACCCGTTTTTCTTATATTGTGCTATCCAATTAGGCAACATTCCAACACTTGGAAGAGCATAATCTAGAGATACCCTTATTTGTGAACGACCTTCAATCAGAACTTTATCAATGATCTCTTGTTTTAGTTCAGGTGAATAGTAACAATTCTTTCCTTTTTTGACGATTTCTATTCCATAACGATCAATCAATTTAATCATGTACTGAAGATTGGGAATTTTTATCCCAAATATATTTGAAAGCTCTTTGAAGCTTCTCCCTTGTTTTCTAAGTTCATAGACCTGAACTTTATCTTTATAAGTTAATTTCATAATAAAAACACCCCAAAAGTTAG
>NZ_JAPVZA010000038.1:0-1425 GCF_041432115.1 Streptococcus sp. 27098_8_12 | reverse complement strand
GACACATGTTATGAACTAAGTGGAACACATGGATGCTATCCTGTACATTACAGGTGGCATCCATTTTGTTTTTCCTTGTATTCTTTCATTGTTGTAATAACTTATGTATTCATCTAGTGCTTTTGAAAAGCTCTCAAATGATTCATATTCTTTCTCGTAGCTGTAGTACATTTCATTCTTTAGACGTCCAAAGAATGTTTCCATAATGCAATTATCTATGCAATTGCCACGTCTAGACATTGATTGGATAATTCCCCTGTTTTTTAGTTCCTGACGATAGTAGTTATGTTGATATTGCCATCCTTGATCTGAATGAAATATTAATCCTGTAAGTGATTTGAACTTTTTAAACGCCATCTCTAGCATTCTCTTGATTTGATTTAGGTTTGGACTCATCGACAAGTCATATGAAATAACTTCATTTGTGTACATATCAATTATCGGAGAAAGGTAACACTTTCCCCATGAAAAATTAAACTGAGATACATCAGTTGTCCACTTCTGAAGTGGTGCTGTTGCTGTAAAGTCTCTATCTATTATGTTTGGTGCTACTTTACCTACTTCACCCTTGAATGAGTGATACTTTTCTTTAGGTCTTTTGCCTTGCAATCCAAGTGAATGCATGATACGTTGTACTCTTTTATGATTGACAGAATTTCCACGTCTTAAGAGCTCTCTATACACTCTTCTCACACCATATCTACCTTTATGCTGGCTAAATATTTTCTTGATTTCTTCAGTGAGCTCAATATTTCTAAAGTCTACAGTATCAACTTTACTGATTTCGTAGTAGTAAGTTGATTTAGGCATATTTAAACCTTTTAGTAGGTGCTTTAATTGGTATCCTTCTTCTCTGAGCGCTTTGATGATTGCTGCTTTTTCGCCTTGAGTTGCGCAGCCCATCTTTCTTGCCTCAAGGCGATCCTTTTTTTTACTACTTCAATCTCCGCTTTCATTGCCACAATTTCTTCTCTTAGTCTGATTAACTCTTCACGTTCTGATTCAGTTAAAGGCTTGGGCTTAATCGTTTTCTTTTTCATATCAGGTTTCTTACTCTTGCGACCTTTCTTTTTATTCACAAGACCATTGTAACCTAATTCTTTGTATTTGCGAACCCAGGTATATAGCATTCCATTATTTATACCTGCAGAAACAGCAACTGACTTGTTGGATTGTCCTGCTAATACTTTAGCAACTAATTCATATTTCGCTTCAGGGGTCCACACTTTGTTATTACCTAAGTGCTTTAATGCATCTGGTCCATTTTGTTCTTCGATACGAACCCAGTATCGAACCATTAGATGAAAGTTTGATGTTTTTATTCCTTCTGGTGTTTCAGGCCATATTCCTTTTCTATATAGCTCAATACACTCTAACTTATACTCATGACTGTAACGCATGAAAATACCCTCCTTACTGGGTGTC
>NZ_JAPVZA010000037.1:0-2219 GCF_041432115.1 Streptococcus sp. 27098_8_12 | reverse complement strand
TTCACTTCAATTCCACCAACTCCTCCGACTGTTGACAAACCTGAATTAAAACTCTACAACATTCAATTGCACAAGGTAAGTGAAGAAGGTAAAGGTCTTCTAGGAGCAGTCTTTGGACTCTATGAGGCAGATGGTACAACTCCAGTAGCTAACCCATATGGTGAAGGTCAAGCGACTGCTACTTCTGATGAGAAAGGTCTTGTAACTTTCATTGGATTTGAAGCGAAAGATTATGTCATCAAGGAATTGACAGCTCCAACTGGATACCAATTGTTAACGAATCCTATCACAGTTTCAGCTAGTGATTTTACCCAAGCTAAAGATTTGGTCGTTGATAAAGGGAATGTAGTAAATAATAAAATTCCACCATATACTCCGCCAACACCATCAACTAACAAACCAAATGAGAAACCCAAAACTGACAAACCTAAAGGGCATCAGCCTTCTGGAAGTCAACCAAAAGAAGACAAGGAACGAATCCTTCCTTCTACAGGTGAAACAGTCAGCGTTGGACTTCTTGTAACAGGACTTGCCCTTGCAGGTGCTGGAAGTACACTTGTTAGAAAACGTGATGAATAATTTGTAAAATAGGATCATCTAGATTGATTAGATGATTCTGTTTTTTTATATGTGATAAGTTTTATTTATCGTCTTCTTTAAAAATACATATTAGACACTATCACTAATGGGTGGTAAGATAAGTAGTAGTTAAAATGAAGGAGGAATGAATATGTGCAGAACAATTGTTGGAGTATCCGCTAATCTCTGTCCGGTTGACCCGGAAGGGAAAAACCTTCATTCCTCCGTGTCTAGTCAATTTGCGGAAGGAATCCGTCAAGCAGGTGGGCTTCCAATGGTCATTCCAATGGGAGATCCTTCCTTGGTTAAGGACTATGTTGAAACGATTGACAAATTGATCTTAAGTGGAGGCCAAAATGTCGATCCTAGTCTCTATGGCGAAGAAAAAACGATCGAAAGCGATGATTATAATATCGAACGGGATCAATTTGAGCTTGCCCTACTGAAGGAAGCAGTTCGCCAAAACAAACCGGTTCTAGGAATCTGCCGTGGGGTTCAGTTGATCAATGTGGCTTTTGGAGGAACACTCAACCAAGAGATCGAAGGACATTGGCAAGGACTTCCGTTTGGGACTTCCCATTCTATCGAGACTAAAAAAGGCAGTGTGGTGGAGCAACTCTTTGGACAGGCTAGTCGGATCAATTCCGTGCACCGTCAAAGTATCAAGGATCTTGCACCAAATTTCCGTGCAACCGCCTTTGATCCGCGTGATCACACCATCGAAGCGATTGAAGCAGTAGACGGCCATCGGATTATGGGCTTGCAATGGCATCCAGAATACTTGGTCAATGAAGAAAAAGGGAATTTAGAACTCTTCCGTTATTTATTACAGGAATTATAAGAAAAAGAGAGGTTGAATTGGTATCAACCTCTCTTTGTGTGTCTAAGAAAATATAGACAAAACGCTAGTAATAAGATGAAAAAATAGGATAATCGTTAATAAAAAACAGGTCCATCTAGCAAGCTAGATGAATACCTGTTTTAAGAACTTATTCGTGGCGTTTTTTAGCAACGAGCATGCTTCCAGCACTTGCAAGGACAAGACCTGCTGTAATAAATCCAGCACTTACTGTCTCACCAGTAGAAGGAAGACTTTGTTTTTTACCTTCTTTTGATTGTTTACCAGAAGGATGATTTCCTTTCGGTTTGTCGGTTGAAGGCGTTGGAGGTGTTGGAGGTGTTGGAGGTGTTGAAGGAGTAGTTGGTGGAGTTGGTGGGGTATATGGCGGAGTATATGGTGGAGTATATGGTGGAGTATATGGTGGAGTATATGGTGGAATTTTATTATTCACTACATTTCCTTTATCAACGACCAAATCTTTAGCTTGGGTAAAATCACTAGCTGAAACTGTGATAGGATCCGTTAACAATTGGTATCCAGTTGGAGCTGTCAATTCCTTGATGACATAATCTTTCGCTTCAAATCCAATGAAAGTTACAAGACCTTTCTCATCAGAAGTAGCAGTCGCTTGACCTTCACCATATGGGTTAGCTACTGGAGTTGTACCATCTGCCTCATAGAGTCCAAATACCGCTCCTAGAAGACCTTTACCTTCTTCACTTACCTTGTGCAATTGAATGTTGTAGAGTTTTAATTCAGGTTTGTCAACAGTCGGAGGAGTTGGTGGAATTGAAGTGAA
>NZ_JAPVZA010000036.1:0-2403 GCF_041432115.1 Streptococcus sp. 27098_8_12 | reverse complement strand
TAGGAAAATAAGAGAAGAAAAGGGAATTTCTATTTCTTCATTAGCAGGTGCTGAAATTTCAAAATCTCAAATATCTAGATTTGAATTAGGAGAAACAGAGATTTCTGTCTTTAAGTTATTGTATCTTCTTGAAAGAATAGGAGTAACACTAGAGGAATTTCTGCTTATCTGTAATCATTATCAACCTTCGGATTTTAATACCTTAATAGCTTCTGTTAAACAGGCCGCATATAATGAAGATTCTCAAGCATTACTAGATATGGTAGAGAAAGAAATAGAACTTTTTCATAGGACAAATTCTCATTACCATAAATTAAATGCTATTTTCATTGAAAGTATTGTTTCGGGAATGGATAAGAATCATCAATTGAGTCGTCAAGACGCCTCTTATCTTACAAACTATTTATTTTCTGTTGAAAACTGGGGTTATTACGAAACGCTCATCCTTGGAAATTGCTGTCGTGTTCTATCTCCAGATTTATTATTTAGATATGCCAAAGAGGCGCTCAAAAAAGGGAAGTTGTATAGCTCTATACCTAAAAATAGACAATCTCTCATTCAACTACTTCTCAATTCTTTGATTATAATGATTGAGAACGACTTATATGAGGAATCTTTATTTTTAAAACAGGCTACGAAGAATATATTAGCGGATTCCACAGATTTTTTTGAACAAACTATTTTGCTGTATTTAGATGGATATTTGGAACTGAAATTCTATCATAATCAAAAATCACTTTTAAAAATCGAAGAAGCTTTAAAAATTTTCGAACTCTTCAATAAAACAATCTACAAAAATTACAAAGAATACTTTGAGAAACACATCATTCATTTAGTAGACTAGGCCATTTATCTATAGGGTAATAACGTGATCAAACTCTTCCAATATTTCTGGATTTTGATCATGAGTAATGACAATAACAATTGCATCTTTAATGGATAGAATGTAGTCCATCATTGCTTTGGCTTTTATTGGATCAAGGTTGCTTGTAGGTTCGTCAAAAATATATACAGAATATGGTTTGGCTAAAAACCTAGCTAAATCAATTCGTTGCTTTTCTCCTTCTGAAATGGTTTGATTTGATTGAGATAGACTCTTATTAAGGAAGTCTTCACTAAATCCTAAGGCTTTTCTTAATTTTTCAGTTAAATAAAGGTTTCTGGACAGTTTGATATTCTCTAGGATATTTCCTTCAATCAGAAAATCATTTTTTTTGCACAAATGCAATATCTTTATATAACTCCTCTGAGGGAATATCAATATTCTGTTTTCCGTTGATTTTTATTTCCCCATCATAAAGATTTTTGGAATAATAGTTTAGTATTAATTTTACTAAAGTTGTTTTCCCAGCTCCTGAAGCACCTATAATCGCATAGCGTTTGCCTTTTTTAAATTCATAGGAAAAATGATCAAATAATATTTTATTTTCAATTTCATAATGTAATTGGCTAATAGAAATGGTCGAAATGTTATCACAATCAATTGTCCTTGTTTTATGGAAAATTTCATGATTTGTCTCATATAAATTTTCTTGGATATTATCAATAATGGACTTGCTACTGCTGATTAAATTTTTATTGTAAAGAATAGATTGTAATGGAGCAAAAACACCGTTTAATAATTGAATACTTGCTACTAGTAATCCAATAGTCAGTAAGTTATTTCTTACAAAAAAGATACCAGCAACCATACAGGATAGTTGAGAGCCAAAACTTAGTAAAATTCCAGTAGTTGAAGCTAAGTCTTTTAAGAATTGATATGTTTTTCTGGACTCTTCAAATTCTAAACTGATTTCCTGAATTTTTTCTTGGGTCCAGCTTTGAATATTTAATAACTTAATTTGTTCAAAACCATTAATAAAGTTTGTCATTTTTGACAAATAGTGATTATTTTGTAGAGAATAATTATTTGTTGATTTAGTCATTAACTTTCCAGGAATTTGTGATAGAAAAATCGTTAGACTCGACAATAAAAGAAAGACTAATGCTAATCGCCATTCTATATAAATAATAGCAACCACACTCATGATAAGGCTCCCTAAATTTGCAATTAGAGAGATTTTAGGGATTAATAAATTTTCTTGAATAAGGTCACTGTTTTTGGTGATATTATTTAAGAAATCTGAATGGTTACGGTTGTCAATTTGGTTAAATTCACGCGATAAATAATGTAATAAGAGACGCCTTTTTAGATCTAAAATAACTTTTTTTACATATTGGTTTTTAAGATAGGAATAGGAACAAGAAATCAAGAACCACAGTAAAATCGAACTTACACAAATAGTGATATGAAAGAGTAATCCACTATTTGAATTAGATATACTATCAAGTATTCTTCCTAATTGGAGAGAGAAGAATGTCATTAAAAGAGCACTTGTCAGACTTAATAAAATAAGCAAGAAA
>NZ_JAPVZA010000035.1:0-2544 GCF_041432115.1 Streptococcus sp. 27098_8_12 | reverse complement strand
AATCCAAAAACAATTAAGAGGCTAGGACTTTTGTCCTAGCCTCTTCTTAAAATAGAGTCAAGATTTTACCTAAGAAATAAAGCAAAAGCAAGAGATAAGATAGGGCTGCACTCATCTGATAGGTTCGGTTCATAAAACGAGCTTCCCCTCTTACTGGAAAGACATAAGCCAACATCACCCCAGCTACTAAGCCACCGATGTGCCCCGCCATACTGATCCCTGGCATGAAGCTAAAGATCAAATTAACCACAATCAAGCTGGTATAGGACTGACTCAAGTGGCGAATATAGGGACTTTGGACAATAAAGCGCAAAGCACCAATAGTCCCAAACAGTCCAAAGAGGGCTGTAGAAGCTCCTGCTGCAATCACATCTGGCGTAAAAATAGCGACAAAGACATTGCCCATCATGCCCGATAAGAGATAAAGAGCTAAGAAAGCCTTCGATCCAAAGAGATCTTCTGCCAAACGTCCTAAGTAATAGAGGGTGATCATATTGAGCACAAAATGTTCTAGGCCGATATGAACAAATGTAGCTGTCACGATTCGCCATAACTGGCTAGGATCGACTTTCACAACCTCTCCAATAATACCACCGCTATAGTAAATAGCAGCACCTGTTTGGTAGTCGCCTCCAAATCGGATGAACATAGAAAGAAAGACTGCCGTTGTGACGAGCAACAAGAGGCTAGTCACAGGATAACGACGATCAAAGAGTAACTTCATAAACTAGCACCTCCTGAACTGCCTGATCAAACGTATCTGGCTGGAACTCCTTCTGCTGGATGGAATAAATCGTACTAACCGTTTTTCCAGCAAAATCTGCTAAATAACGATCATAATAGCCACCACCATAGCCAATTCGGTAGCCTTTTGACTGGAAGACCACGCCTGGTACATGGATCAGATCAATCTCTGACTGTTCCACAAGCTTTCCTTTTTCATTGGGCTCCAGCAAACCAAAGCGTGTCTTTTCCAAAATGTCAGGATCGTATTCCACAAATTCCATTCGCCCTTGTGGATAGGTACGGGGAACACAGACGCGTTTCCCGAGTTGAAGAGCTGCTTGGATCAAGCCAGCTGTGGAAACTTCATGGTCAAAAGACAGATAGGTCGCAAGGGTCTTTGCCTCCTGAAAAGCTGGTAGCTCCAAGAGGCACTGAGTCAGCTCTTCATCTGCTTGAGTTTTCACAGTTTGTGGCAGTGCTTTCATGGCTGCTATAGTTTCTTTTCGTAGTGTTTTCTTCATTCCCTACTCCTTTTGTCTAGCTTTAATTGTATCATTTTTTAGGAAAGATCCGAACAGTTTTTATACAACAAAGAGAAAATCCAACTCCAGACGGAGTTGAATCATTCCTTTATTGGTTGGCTTTCATTTTCAAAAATTTACCAATGTTTTCTACAGCAAAGGGAAGGGCGGCTTCATTTGGGCTCATCTTTGGATGGTGCAGGGCATAAGGAGTATCAATCCCCAACCAGAACATGACACCAGGGACCTTGCTCAAGAGAAAGCCGAAGTCTTCTCCTGTCATCGCAGGCAGGATATCAATCAGGTTCACGTCTTCCTCAGCTGTGAAAAAGTCCATGAGTTCTTTGGCCAATTCTGGTTGGTTTTCCACAGGAAGATATCCTCCTTGCTTGAGTTCCAGGTCCAATTTCACATCAAAGGCTGCTGCAACTCCTTCTGCAATGGTTTTGACCCGTTTTTGAGTCAAAAGGTTCATCTCCATGGTCAAGGTCCGAATGGTCCCATGAAGGAAGGCTGTCTCAGCAATCACATTATTGGTTGTTCCTGCATGCATGGAACCAAAGGTCACCACAGCCCCTTCAATCGGATCGACATTTCGACTCACGACTGATTGGACTTGGGTAATGAAGTAAGAAGCTGCTACAAGAGCGTCATTGGCCTCATGTGGAAAAGCGGCATGCCCTCCCTTACCTGTAAAGGTAATCTTGACTTCACAGGTCCCCGCAAAAAGGGTACCCGTATTGGTCGCAATGTCTCCCACCTTCAAATCAGGGCGCACATGCAGACCATAAAATTCATCAGGGAGCCAGTCGCCAAAAGCATTGTCCTTATACATGAGCATCCCACCAGCTTCGTTTTCTTCAGCCGGTTGGAAGAGAAAGAGCAGGTTATTTTTTGGTTGCACTTGAACCAGTTGATCCAAAAGTCCAAGTGCTGTCGTCATGTGCATATCATGACCACAAGCATGCATCCGTCCTTCGTGCTTGGAGGCAAAATCAAGGCCCGTTTGTTCCACAATCGGTAAGCCATCGATATCTGTCCGCCAGCCGATAGTTTTTTCAGGAGCAGACCCATGGAGATACACCAGGATCCCGGTCCGCCAAGTCCGTTGCTCGACAAAGTCCTTGCCCGCTGTGATCTCTGCGATTCGCTCTAAGAGGTAGGCTTGGGTTTCAAATTCTTCCAAGCCAATTTCAGGGATTTGGTGTAAATCCCGTCTGATTTTAATTAAATCCAATGTCATAGTCGTCTTCTTTCTATTAGAAGAGGCTGAGACAAAAGTCTTAGCCTCTCAATT
>NZ_JAPVZA010000034.1:0-2500 GCF_041432115.1 Streptococcus sp. 27098_8_12 | reverse complement strand
CTAAGCACTCCTCTTAACCTTCCAGCACCGGGCAGGCGTCACCCCCTATACATCATCTTACGATTTAGCAGAGAGCTGTGTTTTTGATAAACAGTTGCTTGGGCCTATTCACTGCGGCTGACATAAAGCCAGCACCCCTTCTCCCGAAGTTACGGGGTCATTTTGCCGAGTTCCTTAACGAGAGTTCTCTCGCTCACCTGAGGCTACTCGCCTCGACTACCTGTGTCGGTTTGCGGTACGGGTAGAGTATGATTAACGCTAGAAGCTTTTCTTGGCAGTGTGACGTCACTAACTTCGCTACTAAACTTCGCTCCCCATCACAGCTCAATGTTATAGAATTAAGCATTTAACTCAATTCACACCTCACTGCTTAGACGTGCACTTCCAGTCGCACGCTTTAGTTAGCCTACTGCGTCCCTCCTTCACTACATACTCTAGTACAGGAATATCAACCTGTTGTCCATCGGATACACCTTTCGGTCTCTCCTTAGGTCCCGACTAACCCAGGGCGGACGAGCCTTCCCCTGGAAACCTTAGTCTTACGGTGGACAGGATTCTCACCTGTCTTTCGCTACTCATACCGGCATTCTCACTTCTATGCGTTCCAGCGCTCCTCACGGTACACCTTCTCCACACATAGAACGCTCTCCTACCATACCTATAAAGGTATCCACAGCTTCGGTAAATTGTTTTAGCCCCGGTACATTTTCGGCGCAGGGTCACTCGACTAGTGAGCTATTACGCACTCTTTGAATGAATAGCTGCTTCTAAGCTAACATCCTAGTTGTCTGTGCAACCCCACATCCTTTTCCACTTAACAATTATTTTGGGACCTTAGCTGGTGGTCTGGGCTGTTTCCCTTTCGACTACGGATCTTAGCACTCGCAGTCTGACTGCCGACCATAATTCATTGGCATTCGGAGTTTATCTGAGATTGGTAATCCGGGATGGACCCCTCACCCAAACAGTGCTCTACCTCCAAGAATCTTAATGTCGACGCTAGCCCTAAAGCTATTTCGGAGAGAACCAGCTATCTCCAAGTTCGTTTGGAATTTCTCCGCTACCCACAAGTCATCCAAGCACTTTTCAACGTGCCCTGGTTCGGTCCTCCAGTGAGTTTTACCTCACCTTCAACCTGCTCATGGGTAGGTCACATGGTTTCGGGTCTACGACATAATACTAACTCGCCCTATTCAGACTCGGTTTCCCTACGGCTCCGTCTCTTCAACTTAACCTCGCATCATATCGTAACTCGCCGGTTCATTCTACAAAAGGCACGCTCTCACCCATTAACGGGCTCGAACTTGTTGTAGGCACACGGTTTCAGGTTCTATTTCACTCCCCTCCCGGGGTGCTTTTCACCTTTCCCTCACGGTACTGGTTCACTATCGGTCACTAGAGAGTATTTAGGGTTGGGAGATGGTCCTCCCAGATTCCGACGGGATTTCTCGTGTCCCGCCGTACTCAGGATACTGCTAGGTATAAAGACTATTTCGAATACGAGGCTCTTACTCTCTTTGGCTGACCTTCCCATGTCATTCTTCTATAATCTTTAAGTCCACATTGCAGTCCTACAACCCCGAAGAGTAAACTCTTCGGTTTGCCCTCCTGCCGTTTCGCTCGCCGCTACTCAGGCAATCGCTTTTGCTTTCTCTTCCTGCAGCTACTTAGATGTTTCAGTTCACTGCGTCTTCCTCTACCTATCCTTAACAGATAGGAGTACTAGCCATCAGCTAGTGGGTTCCCCCATTCGGACATCTCTGGATCGTCGCTTACTTACAGCTCCCCAAAGCATTTCGTCGTTTGTCACGTCCTTCTTCGGCTTCTAGTGCCAAGGCATCCACCGTGCGCCCTTATTAACTTAACCTTATTTTTGGTCTTGCGACCTAAACTCTTTAAATATTTACAGCGTTTCGGTTTATTTTCTTGTTACTATTTGATATAGATATTCAATTTTCAATGTTCAATCTTAACACCCTTACAGTGTTAATGGAGCCTAGCGGGATCGAACCGCTGACCTCCTGCGTGCAAAGCAGGCGCTCTCCCAGCTGAGCTAAGGCCCCACAAGACCTCTCAAAACTAAACAAGACCAACGTACAGGTTTCCTTTTCCTTAGAAAGGAGGTGATCCAGCCGCACCTTCCGATACGGCTACCTTGTTACGACTTCACCCCAATCATCTATCCCACCTTAGGCGGCTGGCTCCAAATGGTTACCTCACCGACTTCGGGTGTTACAAACTCTCGTGGTGTGACGGGCGGTGTGTACAAGGCCCGGGAACGTATTCACCGCGGCGTGCTGATCCGCGATTACTAGCGATTCCGACTTCATGTAGGCGAGTTGCAGCCTACAATCCGAACTGAGACTGGCTTTAAGAGATTAGCTTGCCGTCACCGACTCGCGACTCGTTGTACCAGCCATTGTAGCACGTGTGTAGCCCAGGTCATAAGGGGCATGATGATTTGACGTCATCCCCACCTTCCTCCGGTTTATTACCGGCA
>NZ_JAPVZA010000033.1:0-5797 GCF_041432115.1 Streptococcus sp. 27098_8_12 | reverse complement strand
TCGCTCTTGTTTCTAACCTCTAAGAGACAATTGCTGCTTATTTTTTAAGTTTCTCGCTCACTTCTTTTGCAAGGACAAAGTTCCCCAAGGTCGCTGAACCATTGCCAGCAACTGCAGGTGTCACAATATAATCTCTCACATCAGGTACAGGGAGGTAACCGTTCAAGAGGGCAGTAAATTTCGTGCGAACACGATCTAACATATGTTGTTGAGCCATTACTCCTCCTCCAAAGACAATGACGTCTGGGCGGAAGGTAACTGTCGCATTCACTGCTGCTTGTGCGATGTAGTAGGCTTGAATATCCCATACATTGCTGTTGAGTTCAATGTTTTCCCCACGAATACCTGTACGAGCTTCCAGACTAGGACCAGCCGCAAGGCCTTCCAAACAGCCATTGTGGAAAGGACAAACACCCTTGAATTCTTTTTCCACATCCATTGGGTGTTGGGCCACATAGTAGTGCCCCATTTCTGGGTGCCCAGCTCCCCCGATAAACTCGCCACGTTGGATGACACCAGCTCCGATTCCTGTTCCGATTGTATAGTAAACCAAGTTTTCGATATGGCCACCCGCATTATTGCGTGCGACCACTTCGCCATAGGCAGAGCTATTCACATCTGTCGTGAAATAGATAGGTACATTCAAGGCACGACGGAAAGCCCCAACGATATCTACATTGGCCCAATTCGGTTTTGGAGTCGTTGTGATGAAACCATAAGTGTTTGAATTTGGATCGATATCAATTGGTCCAAATGAACCAATCGCAAGCCCAACTAAATCCTCAAATTTTGAGAAAAATTCAATACACTTATCAATCGTCTCAATTGGCTTGGTTGTTGGAAATTGTACTTTTTCCACAACATTATAGTTTTCATCACCAACCGCACAAACAAATTTTGTACCGCCAGCTTCCAAACTTCCATATAATTTTGTCATGTTGGCTCCTTTTTTATTATGAAAAATATCCTGTATTTATTATAGCATATTTTGTAGTCAATCTTTTTCTCTTCTCTAAAGAAAAAACACACCTTTTTTTGAGAAATAAAATTCAAGGACTGGAGATGATAGACCAGTCCTTGAGAACTTATTATTTCGATTAAGCTTTGACTTCGATGATCGCATCACCCTTCGCAACAGATCCAGTTGCAACAGGTGTGACAGAAGCAAAGTCAGCCGTGTTAGTGACGATCACCATAGTTGTGTCTTCAAGACCAGCTGCGGCAATTTTCGCTGCATCAAATGTACCAAGGACATCACCAGCTTTGACTTTATCGCCTTGAGCTACTTTTTGATCAAATCCTTCACCGTTCATTGATACTGTATCAATACCAACGTGGATCAAGATTTCAGCACCATTAGCTGTCTTCAAACCGTAAGCATGACCAGTTGCGAAAGCAATAGTTACTTCAGCATCTGCTGGTGCATAGACAACGCCTTCAGTTGGTTTGATGGCAATTCCTTGTCCCATCGCTCCACTTGAGAAGACAGGATCATTCACATCAGCAAGTGCTACAGCACTACCAACGATAGGAGAGATGATGGTTTCGTCTTGAAGAGATGCTGGAATAACTCCAGTTGTTTCTTCTTCAATAATTGCACCAGCTTCTTTGTCCTCTGCAGGAACTGATGAAGCTTCATCTTCATAACCAAACATATAAGTCAAACCGAAACTTAGTGCAGTTGTAAATACAACCATAAATACATATTTCAATAATTGACCATTTAGATAGAGAAGTGTACCTGGAATAATTGTAATACCAAATCCTGTACCAGCCAGATTTAACATAGATGCAATCCAACCACCTACAGCACCTGCTCCCAAAGCAATAACGAATGGTTTCACATAACGCAAGTTCACCCCGAAGATTGCAGGCTCAGTAATACCTAGCAAAGCAGAAATAGTTGCTGGGAATGCTAAAGCTTTCACTTTTTGAGATTTAGATTTTACTGCCACTGCTAAAGTAGCACCAGCTTGCGCAGTCATAGCTGCTGTAATGATTGCATTAAATGGATCTTTTTTATCTGCAGTAATTAATTGTGATTCAAGAAGATTAAAGATATGATGGACGCCAGTAACGACAATCAACTGATGAACCCCACCGATAAGAAGCCCTGCAAGTCCGAATGGTAAATTTAAAATAAACTTAGTTGCATTCAGTACATATTCTTCAATGCTGTGGAAGAATGGACCAATAATAAACAAAGCGAGGAATGACATGATTGTTAATGTGAATAATGGAACCAATAACAAATCTAAGACATCTGGAATTTTCTTATGGAGCCACTTTTCAAGTTTCGCACCAATTAGACCAACGAAGAAAGCGGGAAGAACTGAGTTCTGGAATCCAACCACATGATGGAAGATACCAAAGTATGTTGCTGCTTTAGAAGGATCTTCCGCTACAACCCACGCATTTGGAAGTGTCGGACTAACCATCATCAAACCAATTACAATCCCAAGAACAGGATTTCCTCCGAATACTCGGAACGCAGACCATGAAATCAAGGCTGGGAAGAAGGCAAACGCGGTATCAGTTAAAATTGTTGAATATGTATAAAAATCAGTAGATTTAAATGCGTCTGCTGTTGTACCAAACAAAGCCAAAACCTGGTCTTGAGCAATGGCACCACGAATCCCCATAAACAATCCAGTCGCAACAATTGCTGGTAGAATTGGAACAAAAACGTCTCCAAAGGTACGGATCGCGCGTTGGAACCAGTTTCCTTGTTTAGCGGCTTCTGCTTTCATTTCATCTTTTGATGATGTTGGTAAGCCAAGAGCTACTACTTCATCATAGATCTTGTTTACAGTACCAGTACCAAAGATGATTTGGTATTGACCTGAGTTAAAGAAAGCACCTTGTACTTTTTCAATGTTCTCAACAACATCTTTGTTGATTTTTGATTCATCTTTTACCATCACGCGAAGACGAGTCGCACAGTGAGCAACACTGCTAACGTTCTCAACCCCACCGATTGCATCGATGACCTGCTTTGCAATTTCTGTATTTGACATTTTGCAAAAATCTCCTTATTTTTTGTAATGTAAACGGTTAAATCGTTTCTACGTTTTTAATTGTACCACGTATTGAAAATATGTCAAGCGTTTTGCAGGATTTTTTTGAAACTTTTTTGGACTTTTTGACACCTTTTGACAGTATGAAACTATTTTCATTTTAAAACAGGCCTGTACTACGCTTTTTAGCACTTTAAATCAGACTTTTATTTTCATTTTCTTTCATATTTTCATAAATTTTCAACTTCTCCTCTTTTCTTCAGGCTGCAAAATAGCTGTCAATCGTTTGACATTTTTTGCCATTTTTTTCATTTATCGCTTGCATTTTTAATAGGAAATCGGTACTATGGAAGTAAGAAAAAATTCGGAGGAATAAAATGGAATGGACAACTGAACGTCGTTACAGACGTTACGAAGACTGGACAAAAGAGGAAAAGCAAGCCATCCAAGATCATATGGCCAAATCTCCTTGGCATACACACTATCATGTTGAGCCAAAAGCTGGTCTCTTAAATGATCCTAACGGTTTTTCCTACTTTGATGGAAAATGGATCTTGTTTTACCAAAATTTCCCATTTGGTGCAGCCCATGGGTTAAAATCATGGGTACAAACAGAAAGTGAAGACTTGGTTCATTTCAAAGAAACTGGTGTAACGCTTCTTCCAGACACAGATCTGGATAGCCATGGAGCTTATTCCGGATCAGCCATGCAGTTTGGTGACAAACTATTCTTATTCTACACCGGAAATGTTCGTGATGCAGAATGGGTTCGTCATCCTTACCAAGTAGGTGCTTTGATGGATAAAGACGGCAAGATTGAAAAAATTGACAAAATCTTGATTAATCAACCGGCTGACTCTACGGATCACTTTCGTGACCCACAGATTTTTAATTTCAAAGGTCAATTCTACGCTATCGTTGGTGGTCAAAACCTTGAGAAGAAAGGATTCATCCGTCTCTATAAGGCTGTAGATAACGACTATTCCAACTGGGTTACAGTCGGTGACTTGGATTTTGCAAACGATCGGACAGCTTATATGATGGAATGTCCCAACCTAGTCTTTGTAGGAGACCAACCCGTTCTCCTATACTGCCCTCAAGGCTTAGATAAAGCCGTTCTTGATTATGACAATATCTATCCAAATATGTACAAGATTGGGGCAAGCTTTGACCCAGAAAAGGCCAAAATGGTTGATGTATCTGAATTGCATAATCTCGACTATGGTTTTGAAGCCTATGCGACTCAAGGATTTAATGCTCCCGATGGACGTGCCTATACTGTTAGCTGGCTAGGTCTTCCAGACGTTTCTTATCCAACGGATTCCTATGACTACCAAGGAGCTCTCTCACTGGTCAAAGAATTAACCATCAAAGATGGCAAGCTCTACCAATACCCAGTTGAAGCCATCAAAGACTTGCGCGCTGAGAGTGAGGAATTTGCCAACAAGGCACAAACCAAGAACTGCTATGAATTGGAATTGCAGTTTGAAAAGGATAGCCAGAACGAAATCGTCCTCTTTGCCGATGCAGAAGGAAAGGGCTTAGTTCTCACATTTGATCTGGCTAAAGGATTGGTCACAGTCGATCGTAGCCAGGCTGGTGAGCAATATGCCCAAGATTTCGGTACGAGCCGTAGCTGCACAATCGCTAACCAAGCGACAACCGCTAATATTTTTATTGACAATTCGATATTTGAAATCTTTATCAATAAAGGAGAAAAAGTATTTTCTGGTCGGGTCTACCCACATGCAGATCAAAATGGAATCTTGATCAAGTCTGGAACCCCTACTGGAACTTACTACGAACTTGATTATGGTCGCAAAGCTAACTGATGTCGCCAAACTCGCCGGTGTCAGCCCTACTACTGTCTCACGGGTCATCAATAAAAAAGGATACCTGTCTGAAAAAACGATCCAAAAAGTCCAAGAAGCCATGCGAGAATTGGGCTATAAACCTAACAATGTTGCTCGTAGCCTCCAAGGAAAATCAGCCAAGTTAGTCGGCTTGATCTTTCCCAACATCAGCAATGTTTTCTATGCTGAATTAATCGACAAACTAGAGCACCAACTCTTCAAACACGGCTATAAAACCATCATCTGCAATAGTGAACACGACTCCGAAAAAGAGCGCGAATATATTGAGATGTTGGAGGCTAACCAGGTAGATGGCATCATTTCAGGAAGTCATAATTTGGGCATTGAAGATTACAACCGGGTAACTGCTCCTATCATTGCTTTTGACCGCAACCTCTCCCCAGAAATTCCGGTTGTCTCTTCAGACAACTACGCTGGCGGGGTGCTTGCAGCAGAAACTTTAGTAAAAACCGGAGCCCGAAATATTATCATGATCACAGGGAATGACAACTCCAACTCCCCAACAGGCTTGCGTCATGCGGGGTTTGCATCGGTTCTACCTGAGTCCATGATCATTAATGTTTCCAGTGATTTCTCCCCTATTCGCAAAGAAATGGAAATCAAACAGATTTTAACCCACCACAAACCAGATGCCATTTTCGCCTCCGATGATTTGACGGCGATCTTGATCATGAAAGTCGCTAGAGAATTAGATATTCAGATTCCCCAGGATTTGAAAGTGATTGGTTATGATGGAACCCAGTTCATTGAGACCTATACACCTGAACTGACAACCATCCAACAACCCCTCGAAGACATTGCTATCCTCATGGTGGATCTTTTACTCCAAAAGATCGAAGGAAAAAAAGTAGCGACTACCGGTTATTTCTTGCCCGTTAGTCTCCACTCTGGAAAAAGTGTCTAAAA
>NZ_JAPVZA010000032.1:0-7379 GCF_041432115.1 Streptococcus sp. 27098_8_12 | reverse complement strand
TCAAAGAGACCAAATACAGCTCCTGCAAGAGCATTTCCATCTGCGTTAGCTTTGTGCAATTGAATGCTGTAAAGTTTCAACTCAGGTTTTTCAACAACTGGTGGTGTTGGTGGAATTGAAGTTGTTACCAATTTGTTAGTGAAGGATGTCTTATCACCATATGCCACAGAAGCTTTGAGTGTATTGCTTGCATCATCTTTTGTGACAGTTACAGTCGCATCAATACTTCCTTCATCGTAGGTCATTCCTTTTGCTTTGCTTTCAGGAATAACTTCTTTAATCGTGTAGTGGAAGGTTTTTCCTGCGTCCTCTGATGAATATGAAATATCATCAAAGGCTACCGTACCATCTGCAGCATTTTGTTTTGTTTGAAGAACTTTTCCGGTTTCATCCAACAATTGGAAATTAAATTCACCATTCTTCAATTCAGCACCTTCTAAAATCTTGCTCGCTGAAATTTTAGCTTTTGCTGGTTGAGGAGCCGTATAAGTATTTGAGAAGGTTTTATTATCTGGATAAGCCACATCTGCTTTCAGGTTGTCGCCATCTTTTTTCACCTTAACAGTTACTTGTTTATCAGTCTTGTCATAGGTAATACCTGGGGTATTTCCAGCTACTTCCTTAACAGTGTAAGTGTGTTCACCTTCTTCGGTGTACTCAATTGGTGCAAATGTTACTTTTCCGTTTTTGTTTGTAACAGTTTGAAGCTTGTTAGCTCCTTCGTACAATTCAAAACTAAATTCGCCATCTACCAAGTCACGACCTGTCAACTCTTTTGCCAACTCAATTGTTGCTGTCGTCGCGTTTGGTGTGAAGGCATTGGTAAAGGTTTTGCTTTCTGGATAGACGACTTCTGCCTTCAAGGCATCTCCATCACGAGTAACTTTAACAGTCACTTGTTTTTCAGATGCATCGTAAGCAATCGTAGCATTATCCCCTTTGACCTCTTTCACAGTATAAGTATATTCACCTTCTGCTGTGTAAGAAATAGCATCAAAGGTTACTTTGCCAGATTTGTTGGTAACAGTTTGAAGTTTGTTTGTACCTTCGTACAATTCAAAACTAAACTCACCGTCTACCAAGTCACGGCCTGTCAACTCTTTTGTCAACTCAATTGTTGCATTTGCCGCCTTTGGTGTGAAGGCATTGGTAAATATTTTGCTTTCTGGATAGACGACTTCTGCCTTCAAAGCTCCTCCATCACGAGTGACTTTAACAGTCACTTGTTTTTCAGAAGCATCGTAAGCAATAGTGGCATTGTCGCCCTTCACTTCCTTCACAGTGTATGTGTGTTCACCTTCTTCAGTGTACTCAATCGGTGCAAATGTAATTTTCCCGTTTTGGTTAGTAGTTGTTTGAAGTTTGTTTGAACCTTCGTACAATTCAAAGCTAAACTCGCCGTCTACCAAGTCACGACCTGTAAGAACTTTATCCAGCTCAATAACAGCTTGGGTTTTGGCCGGCTTCTCTTTCTTGTTTACAATGGTTTTGCTAACAGGTTTCGTTGGTGTCGTAAATTCACTAGCTTCAACAATTGTATCTTCTGCCAAGTCATACCCTTTCGGAGCTTGAATTTCTTTGATGATGTATTTATCTCTCAAGAGTTCTTTAAGGCTAAATTCACCTTTAGCATCTGATTCAAACTCACCTAATACTTGGCCAGTTGCTTGACGGATAACTTGGAATTTCGCACCTTTCAGCGGTTCATTACTTTCGTCAACTTTATGAACTTGAATGCCGAAGGCATAACCAACACCTTCACCACCCGCGATTTGGATATTTACTTTACTATTTGAATCGTATGGTTTTTTATTATCACCTACGATAGTCGCCTTATTTTTGATCACCTCACGGTCAACCGCATCATAGTTAACAACTGCTTCATATTCAACTGCAAAGTGATCGTTAGCAGAAATGTTCCCTAGATTAATCGTAAATGTAGTATCTGTTGCATTTACAGTGTATTGAGAGGTGACATCTGTTTTGTTTTTAAGTTGCCATGTTCCAGTGCTGTAATCCCAAGTACCTTTGTAGATCTTAAAGCTACCAGCCTTGTAGGTTACACCTGGTGATTCCATAGAATCTGAAAGAACTGCATTGCTGATTGCCTCGTTGGTCCTATTTACAGAAATACGAAAACCTAGGCTCTTGTGATCTCCATTATCCCAACCAGATTTGATAATAGTATACCGTTTACCTTCTCCGACAGTCCCACTTTTTACTGTACCATCGAATTTCACTTTGTTATTAACAGAGACCTTAACTGGCGCATTACCATCATTTGGAAACTTATCTTTATTAACACCAGCATAGAAGAAGAACGAACCTGAAATATCATTTTTCTCTTCAACAAACTTTGTGAATGTCAAGACAATTTTACCAGTAGTTGCATCAACCTTTGCGTTAGCGATCAATTTACCAGTAATGGAGTCATTAATTTCAAAATCCTGCGATTTGATGTCAATTGGAGAAGCAATAACTACTTCCGTCGTATCTCCTGCTTTAACGTTTTTTCCTTCCAAAGCAAACTTTGCATTAAGACGGAAAGTATCGTATCTTCCAAGCGGAGCTGTTAAATCCCCGCCATCATTGTTTTGAACTTTTACATTTGTGATGACATCCACTTTTTTTGACGTTTCTGCATTTACAATTTTAGAAAAAAGCGTAAAGCATACCATCAATAATGAAAGCATCATCAATAGATATATTGCCAATTTTTTCATTTTATCTCCCCTTATATTCATAATAATAGGCAAAAAATATTATATCACAAATTAGTAGTAATACAAGTAAAAGGTGGCATTTTTTTATTTAGCATCTTGTCAAAATGAAATGTCCTCACAAAACAATTGATGATCATACAAGTTTTTTTACCTATATTATGTTAAAATAGAGAGGAAAATAGAATCGTCCTTCAAGGCACACATTCGGCCGTTTCGAAGGTGCAAGCGCTAGATTTCCTAGCCTTGTTGAAAAAATAGACATAGAAATGGAAGATACAATGGAAAAACAAACCGTTGCAGTATTGGGTCCTGGTTCATG
Source organism: Streptococcus sp. 27098_8_12 (assembly GCF_041432115.1). Taxonomy (NCBI): domain Bacteria; kingdom Bacillati; phylum Bacillota; class Bacilli; order Lactobacillales; family Streptococcaceae; genus Streptococcus; species Streptococcus sp. 27098_8_12. Next base: position 4,337 of record NZ_JAPVZA010000032.1, on the reverse strand, counting down.
GGGAACAGCCCTTTCACAAGTCCTCAATGATAACGGCCATGAAGTCCGTCTCTGGGGAAATATCCAAGAACAAATCGATGAAATCAATACCGCTCATACCAATCAACGCTATTTCAAAGACATCGTTATTAGCGAAGAGATTACTGCTACGACCGATCTGAAAGCAGCTTTGGACGGCGTGGATGCTATCCTTTTTGTCGTTCCTACAAAGGTGACCCGCTTGGTCGCTAAACAAGTCGCTGAAACACTGGATCACCCTGTCACAGTCATGCACGCTTCTAAAGGGCTCGAACCTGGTACACACGATCGGATTTCTCAAATCCTTGAAGAAGAAATCCCTGCTTCTCTTCGCAGTGAAGTAGTGGTCGTTTCTGGACCGAGTCATGCAGAGGAGACCATCGTACGGGACATCACCCTCATTACAGCAGCTTCAAAAGATTTAGAAGCTGCACGCTATGTTCAAGAACTCTTTAGTAATCACTACTTCCGCCTCTATACCAATACAGATGTTATCGGAGTGGAAACTGCTGGAGCCTTGAAGAATATCATCGCAGTCGGAGCTGGGGCCCTGCACGGTCTTGGTTATGGTGACAATGCCAAAGCAGCCATTATCACACGCGGTCTCGCTGAAATCACGCGCCTTGGCGTTAAGCTCGGAGCTAGCCCATTGACCTATAGCGGTTTGTCTGGGGTCGGTGACTTGATCGTTACCGGAACTTCTGTTCACTCTCGCAACTGGCGAGCTGGTGATGCTCTCGGACGTGGCGAAAAATTGGAAGATATCGAAGCCAACATGGGCATGATCATTGAAGGGATCTCTACGACCAAAGTCGCCCACGAGCTGGCCCAAGAACTGGATGTCTACATGCCGATTACACAAGCCATTTACCAAGTCATCTATGAAGGAAAAGATATCCGTGAAGCCATCCACCACATGATGAGCAATGAATTTAAAGAAGAAAATGAGTGGAAATAAGTCAACCACCCTATCATCAATCCTACCTTTTAGAAAGGAAACTATATGACTAAAGTTAGAAAAGCAGTCATTCCTGCGGCTGGTTTGGGGACACGCTTCCTCCCAGCTACCAAAGCTTTGGCAAAGGAAATGTTGCCAATCGTTGACAAACCTACGATCCAATTCATCGTAGAAGAGGCTCTGAAATCTGGGATCGAGGAAATCCTTGTCGTAACAGGGAAGGCCAAACGTTCGATCGAAGACCATTTCGATTCTAACTTCGAATTGGAATACAATCTCGAGCAAAAAGGCAAGACTGACTTACTCAAGTTGGTCAATGATACAACAGCGATCAATCTTCATTTCATCCGCCAAAGTCACCCTCGAGGTTTAGGGGACGCTGTTCTTCAGGCAAAAGCCTTTGTTGGAAACGAGCCTTTTGTCGTTATGTTGGGAGATGACCTGATGGACATCACTAATGATGATGCCTTGCCATTGACCAAACAATTGATGAACGACTACGATGAAACCCATGCGTCCACTATCGCTGTGATGGAAGTCCCTCACGAAGAGGTTTCTTCTTATGGTGTGATCGCACCTCAAGGAGAAGGTATTAACGGTCTTTATAGCGTTGAAACTTTTGTCGAAAAACCAAACCCAGAGGACGCTCCAAGTGATCTCGCTATTATCGGACGCTACCTCTTGACTCCTGAAATCTTTGATATTCTTGCAAATCAAGAACCAGGTGCTGGCAATGAAATTCAATTGACAGATGCGATCGACACCCTCAATAAGACCCAACGAGTTTTTGCCCGTGAATTTAAAGGCCAACGCTACGATGTAGGTGACAAGTTTGGTTTTATGAAGACATCGATTGATTATGCTTTGAAGCATCCACAGGTTAAAGATGATCTCAAACAATACATCATTGATCTTGGAAAACAATTAGAAGAATCTGAGAAAACTGCAGACTAATCATTCACAAATCAAAGAATACAAAAAGACTGGCCATATAATGTAAGGGATTTGCTACCTTACAATGGTCAATCTTTTTTTCGTAAAAAAGAGGCTGGATAAAAATCCGGCCTCTTTCGTTTCATTGGACTTGGTCCAATTCACTTTTTATTCTTATTATTTAAGGATGAACATTGTAAGAATAATTTGTATTTGGGAAAGTTTCAACAGTTGCTTTCGCAAAAGATGAACCAAAACGATTGTTCTCATTGCCGCCATTACCAGCTGAAACTGCTTCGGATGGATCTTGAGCTTTTGCTTCTGGTTTCACAAATGTTTCAACTTTAGTAGAAACATAAGATTCCTTATCTTTTGTAGCTGCATAACCGAAGCGGTTATTTGGATTGCCTTCTTCATTGACTTTGGTTTGAATTGGCTGAGTTTTTTCAGGTTGAACTGGTTTCTCAGGTTCTACTGGTTTCTCAGGTTGAACTGGTTTTTCTGGTTCTACTGGTTTTTCTGGTTGAACTGGTTTTTCTGGTTCTACTGGTTTCTCAGGTTGAACTGGTTTTTCTGGTTCTGGATCTTTGTAATCATCCGGCTTAGAGGCACGATATGGATCATCCTTACGACCTAGCTCAATCAAATGCGCATGCATATCTGCTTCATAAGATTTGAAGTGTTCAAATAGTTTTTTAGAAAGTGCAAGAGCATTTGCTGTAACTTCGTCTTCTACTGCTTTAGCAGCTTCAGGTTGATCTTTCAACGCATAATATTCAATATCTTTCTTCTCTTGATCAACAATAAATTGTTTTTCCAGAGCTTTCCAGTGATCTTGAACTGTTTTTCCAAAGACATCTTGGTTATTGATCGCCATGTTGTCAATGTGCCATACTGTCCAATACCATGAATTTGGATCATAAGTTGCTGTTTGAGGTTTGAAGGCTTCGTAAGTATCTTTTAGATTACCATAGAATGGAACATAAGGTGTGTTCCGAGATGGTCCCATACCAAGCCATAAAGTACCACCAAATGATTTTGGAAGTTTTGGATTGATTTGGTAGACATGGGCATCAATAACGTTTTCATTTCCTAAAGCATACTTGTATTGGTCTTTACGAACAGCATCATTGCTACCATTATCACCTTGTTTCTTGACACCAATTTGATCGTCTGGAACAAACCGACCATTCAAATGTTCAAAACGGTTGCGTTGGAGAGCAAAGGCGTCTTCCAAAGTAAATTTCTTGTTTGGATCTGTTGGTGAGCGGAAGAGTTCGTATTCATCATCTTCATAAGTCACTTTTGATTTTGGATCCAAAAGAGTGATTCCTGCGTAAGTACGTGAACGGTCTCCTTCAGCATATTTTTCTGGTCCATAAGATTTAGCGATATGGAAGTTACCATCTTTGTCTGTCTTGTAGTTACCAGATTCTTTGGCTACTTTTTCGACATCTTTCGAAGCGATCACATTTTCCTTGTCATTCAAATCCACATGACCAAGGTAGTAGGTATTTGCAAAGACTGCATATTTGTCTTCTGGGACTTTTACTGCTACATATTGGTGACCAGAAAGAATTTCCATATACCAAGTTTCTTTTTGGTCTGCAAAAACGACAACATTCCCTTCTGCTGATCCTTTTTCTTCAATGACTTTAGCTAGGAATTCAACCCCTTCACGAGCAGACTTAACGCGTGGTAAAACCACGTCCAACATAGCAGCTTCTGGAATTCCCTTTTCTGTCAATGGATCTGTCTTCAAGACTTTTTTGTTTGGAATTGCTGTAACAGTTGATGTCATAGAGACGCCGGCTTCGTTAAATCCATGTTCACCAAAGGCACCGTTACTACCATCTCCACGAGCAGAGTCATAAGTCGCTGTGTATTTCATTTCACTGGCAGCATGTGGATAGGTAAAACCATTGGATTCGTCTTCCAGTTGATCCCCTTCCTTATAGTTCTTCGCATCAACAACTACAAAGTTTTTGTTGTGCTTTCCACCATTTGGATAGTAAGGGTAGTCTTCTGTCCTACCAAAGAGAGTGGTCCCATCCTTGGTCAATTGGCGACCAATGATAAAACCGCAACAGGCCTGAACAGCTTGAATTGGTAGGAGTAAGAGTGTCATCGCTACCAATGAGAGTTTTAACAACCATTTTTTCATGGCAAATCTCCTTTGTTTTTGCACTACTTTTGACAAAATAGCACTATTTTTGATTTTTATATCTCCAGTTTACACCTTTCCTAAACCTTTTGCAAGCGCTTACTTATTTGAATTTTTATACCTTTTTACCCATGATTACCTTCTCTATGGACCTAGCAATAGAGGGCTCACTTGACCTCTGCAAACATATTATAATAAATATATACAATTCTTTGCATTTCAAACAATTTTCTGTTAGTTTACGATTGCACTACATTTTTTAGG
>NZ_JAPVZA010000031.1:0-9665 GCF_041432115.1 Streptococcus sp. 27098_8_12 | reverse complement strand
GAAATGCAAGAAAAGAGAAAGACGATTAGGTCATTCTGATGTCAAAACTACACTTAGCATTTATAGTTTTTTTATTTCTATCGTCTTTAATACATTATATTCCGTTCGACAAACTTGAAGCTATTTACTTACAGTACTTCTCTATTTTGTAGCTGTATTCTTTTAGAAGTCCCTGTGAATAAATTTTTTTATTTTTTGAATCTCTAACCTCTTTCCAAAGGATAGCCGCAACTTTTAACTTGTTGGAGTAATGATTGCTAAATTCATCTGCACAAAAGTCTTTTAGAAATTGATTCCATTGGCAAGCTGAATTATCATACTTGGCGTAGTCTGACTCTCCATAGTATATTTTAATCATATCTTGGATTGTAAAATTTATGTTGTTGTCCCGTTTTACTTTTCGCCAAGCTGTTGCCATATCAGCATTAAATTTAAACGGATTAACACCTGTTACAGCTGAAAAATAATCACGAAATTTGTGATTAAAGGAAAACCCACATTCAAGTAATGGTGTATTTAGGGTTATTATTTCGGTTTGATTTTTGTTTCTTTTCCTCAAAAATTTTTCTACTCTATTTCCCTTAAAATATTGTTCTATAATATGATTTAATTCTTTTTTTGTACATCTGTATTCTAATCCAAGGCACTTACAAATTTGTGAAAGCTCTTCTCGGTACCAGTAGTATCTATTAAATTCTTCAAATGATTTTATATCTCTAAAATCAGGTCTATTTTCTTCCAAACGCTCACCTCTACAACTTCAATTTCATCTTATTGTACCCTATATACCCATGCCACTTAAAGCTATAACAGAAAATATTACAATCTTGTAATTACTGTATTTCTATTAAGCTTAACTTCACTCACATATAACTAATTAGTTATTTTTTGAAAACAAACGTTGCCACCAGTTCTTCTTTGTTTCTAAAAGTAATGTTTCATTTTTGATAGTCAGTGCTCCAATAAGCTGGAGTTGATTATTATTAGTTTCTAACATATCAGCAATTTGTTTATCTTTTTGCTCAATTTGAGAAACATAAAAGCTACGTTCGATCTCAAAATCAGCACGAATTTGCTCAATTTGCTCCTGCAACACAGTTTCTATACGATTGCTAGCATCGTCTACATTGCTAGCATCTGTATAGCTGTCTTCTACAATACAGCGATCGACTATGTATTGAGTAATTGTTTTGTTCTCGTTTTTAGCTAAATCTACGAGTTTCTCCTTTTGCTCTTTTGAAACTCTCACGCTGATTTGAACGCTCATTTTTTCTCCTAGGGGTATTTATTTGCTACACAAACATAGCACTATGTATAGATACATTGTAGCATATTCTATACAATTCTACACACACAATTCCATGAAAACACTTAAAAATCAACTTTAAAAAGCATTTTGAAATTGATTGTTGTCTTCCTCCCTCTGTTAATCTGGCTATAGATGCCATAGTATATTTTTATTTTTTGAGAAAGTATTTATCGAGAATCGATTTTAAGCTCTGAAACGTGATTAAATAACAGTGAAAAACGGAGTGAATTATCTTCCGAGGGTAAATATACCACCCCAACTTTTAAGCTCTCAAAACATAATAAAACACTTATAAAGCGCAGCTAAAAATTGAAAGCCTATTTTTTACGATTTCATAATCTAACTAGGCTATTAAACTAGTTAAAAACAAAGCAATAAAAAAAGACGGATAAGCCGTCCTTTTTATTCGTCTAAAAAATCGTAAATATTGGTTTGTCCTTCGACAACGGGTGGCTCTTGCGATGGATTGTCTATTTTAGCTAGTAACTTATTTTGTTGTTCCTTCATGTCGGCCTGTTCTTCTTCTGTCGTTTCATTTTTATAATCCTGATTCGACCACTTCGGAACATTTGTTTTCGTACTCCGTTTTTTAGTCTTTTTCTCATCACGTTTAACAGCATAACTTGCTTCATAAGATTTTCTTGCATCTTCAACCGTCGTTATACCTTTTTGTCTCCAATTTCGAAGAACCGTTGCTATGTACGTTGCTTTTTCCCCGCCATTTCGATTGAAAATCTCATATGCCAGCTCTAACACATTGTTCCTATCAGATTCAACAAAGCCATTTAAGTAGCCCAATATTTCCGATTCTGTTGGCTTTTCAACTGATTCAAAGCGGCTGAAAAACCAACCATATTCGTTCGATTCTTTTTCGGAAATTACCTTGCTTTCCACTACTGGATTATTAGGTTTATCAGTAGTTTCTTTTTTTTGTGCCGTTTTTTCAATAGCCGACCTAAGTTCGCTAATTTCCTTGGTTGCTCTTTTAATAATGTTTATTGCATCACCTATATTCTTTTCATTGATGCTATACAAATCCTTGAGGAGGCTATTATCTCGACTATATCCAAATCCTAGTAATTCAACATACAACTCGGTGGCAGTCGCTATTTGCGCCTTGGAAGCTAATTTTGTCTTTTCAATAGTCCATCGCAATTCAGCACCAATTATTTTTCGACCATTTTTTAACGGCTCATAAATGATGTTTAATTCTGTATTGCTATTGATGCTTTCAACTGCTGGAGCTAAATGTTTTCGTTTAATTGCATCGTATCGTTCCATTGATTTCCCAAAAGTACCAAAAATTCCGCGAAGGTCTTCGTTACTTAATTGAATTTTTCGCAATCCTGATTGGTTCGCTATGAGGATATTCTCATACAACGCTTGCCCTGAAAAGTTGAGCGATGCAAACATATCTAGTCTATAAATCAAAGGATTTTCTTCTCTAGATCTCAAAACTCCAATTATTGGAGCTACACCATCTTTTTCTATCTTATTTGAATTAAATATAAAATGGTATTTCCCTTTTTGATAAGAATAAGAACTGAATATCATAATTCCTTTAGCAGAACCATTCAGAGGATCATTAATCATCTTCTCATCGATCATCAAAATACTGCTTTCCCCAACTGTTTTTAGATCTTGTAAAATTCGTGATGTTCTGTGTCTTTCATAATCTAAAAGAGAAACAAAATTTTTTAGTTCATCAATCGTAAAAGTGGCTTCAGCAAAATCACCATCAACTTTTGCATTGAGCAATGCGAAAGAAAATAATATATTCTGCGCTGTCGTCATTCTGTTCGCCAAACTTGTTATACGAAAATTTTTACTTTTAGCTAACTGTTTGTTCTTTATATTAGTTAGTTGCCAAACCTCTGGCTGCTTTCTTATTTCATTCATTTTTCTTGCCTTTCATAGTGCTATTATAACACTATTCAAAACAAAGTGCAACTTTTTATAACATGGGTAGCACTAATGTGTTAGAACGGTAGCACTAATGTGTTAGAACGGTAGCATTAATGTGTTAAAATGGTAGCACTAATGTGTTAGAACGGTAGCACTTAAAACGTAGAAAGCCTTATTTGACAAGGTTTTTCGTATTTTTGCGCTTTTGCGTACTAATACCTATACTTATACATATTATTATAGAAGAAGAAAGCAAGATAAAAAATTATACGTTTGTGATCTTATGATTCACGTTTGATTTGATTGCTACGGTAGCTTGCCTTCAAAAGGTATCTAAGAGATGAAAAATGAAATTTTTTATTGACAGAGAGAGATTATCTTCGTAAAGTGCTACCAAAAAAACACATACTTTTACTTAAGTCACAAGTAGATTATCTATCTGCTAAAATCAAGATCATCTTTCTCAAATGTTCTTTCACCATCCTCTAGTTCCAGATCTTTTCTCTGAATAATCTTTTCAGCAATCTCAGCACGTTCTTGATCCGTTAGATAATACTCTTGGTCCTGCAATTGAGATCTGTATTTGTTTCTATCTTCAACTACATACTGCAATTCTTTGGACAAGCTATCATTTTCTCTAATTAGACCAGCCATTTCCTCTTTCAGTTTCGCAATCGTAGCTGTCAGACGTTTCACGATTCCTAAACCAAGAATGCGTTCTTTAAACTCATTCAGCAATTTAATCAAAGGGCCTCTATTAGCCCTGCGGGCCAAATCATCAAAATCCTTTTCTGGGACCATGACATAACGCTGTCTTGAATTGCCAAAGCCTTTCTCTTCGATTCGATAGTTCCGTTTATCATCAATCGGTTTTTTTGCAATCAGCTGCATTTTCAGCATTGCATCGACTGTTGCATCTTCGATCATTTCGCGATCAAGTTCTTCAGATTTGCTCACTATCTCATCGTTAATCCGTTTAATCTCTCTAGCTTGCTGTCTTTTGCGGTCTTCAAATGCCTCGTCTCGTTTTTGAAATTTTTCTTCTTGCTGTTTAAATCGCTCATTTAGCTCTTCCATCTTCTCTTCATGAGCTTGTTCCTCGCGTTGCATTTTTACGATCTGACTTGATTTTTGATTCTCGATGTATTGCATCGCGTCTTTGTATTCGCGCATATCCCTGATGTCGTTCGTCTGACCCGCTTTTCGGTCAATTCCGATTTCATGGACAAACTCATGCAGACGATGGATTTCTGCATCTCTAAACGCTTTAAATTGCTCGCGTCCAGATGGTCCAAATCCTTCCTGTTCCAACGCTTTTCTAAATGACGGTTGGACTGAAAGCCCATTTTTGTACCCATTCGCTGTTGGAACCACGTTAAAGTGTGCGTGAGGGGCCCCAGCTTCGTCCAAATGGACGATAGCATTGTAGATGGTCATATTATTGTGTCGTTCGTTAAAATCGCGTACATAGCGCGCCAGGACTTCCCCTACCTCCTTCTTTTCTTCAATGCTCAATTTTTCCCAATCAGCTTTGTTTCCGACGGCCACGATAAACTCTCTCTGCAGGTCCAAATTTTTGGACTTTCGGACGTGTTTATAATAATCATCGATCTTACGATCTTTGCGCTTTTGTTTTGCGTTGTAAGCGTTCAGTGCATCATCGAAGAGTTCGTGATAAACATCTTTAATATCGCGTTTGAAAATCTGAATATTATATTTCGATTTTTCGCGCTGGATGTGTTTGTGAGCGTCGCTCCTAAATTCTTTTTCCGTTAGTTCACGGTTATTGTGTCGAATATTAGTCTGACGTGGATTCGTCTTAAAAGATAATGTCATTGTCTTATCCATCATAAACCTACCTTTTTAAAAGCTACTAATAGTATGCCATCTTTTGTTAAAAATAAAGACAAAACAGAAGAAAAAACGCAACACTCAAAAAGTTTAACTAGGCTAATAGCCTAGTTAATAAAAATCATGGATAGATATAGAGATCCATGATTTATCAATATCGTGGGTTTGTATATAAGTCCATGAAAAATAAAAATTATGGTCTATATAGTTGTCCATTATTTGAATATAAAATGGACTATATAGAAGACCATAGAAATATAGAATAATGGGCTACATAGTAGACCACGAAATAATAAAATCATGGAACATGTATAAATCCATTATTTATATAAAAAATGGACTACATATAGGCCCATTATTGGGCTTAAACGTGGTCCAGTATACAAAACCATTAACCAGCTTTAAAAATGCGCAAGGTAGCCCGAAAAACGGGCTAAGACGCAGCGCTATCGCTATTCTGCGTCGCTATTGTCGATTGAAAACAGACGTAAAAATAATAATCTACAGTCGGGATTTAGCAGGAGTTTCTGTTACTCTTTGGCAAAGAGTAACGTTTTTGCACCTTTGACATTGCTTCGCAACGTACAAAGGTAAAACGCTCTGCCGAGGGCTCAAGAGTAGAACTTTCTGTTATACATCTAATCCATAGTTTGGACTATCCTCCAAACCTAAATCCATCTCCCACAAAAAAAGTAGATTCAAATAAGATTATTCAGGTGAAAAAAATGACATTTCAGGAATTTAGAAAAATTATAAGACTTTTCAAGATATAATTGGAATATGAAAAATTTAAAAGAAAGAAATATTCAAAAGACAATCTGGCATATAAAACGAAACTGTAATCAACTATCAGAGACATCCGATATGGTAGAACTAAAAAGCAAACTGTTTTATCTACAGTCAAGTATAGATTGTTTAAATAGGATTCTAAATGATCAAGATCCATACCCAGAAATCGATAGTAGAGAAGTTTTTTAGAAAAAATAACCCTATTTGCTCTTTAAAATTTTTAGCAGAAGGACTTATTTTTTATTTTAGGTTATCTGCGGCATATTGAGCTGCTTTTTCTTTAACAGTTGGCTCAGCTTTGCTGGCAACAGTTGTTTGTTGCTCTGTTTTTGCCTCTGATGCTCCAGAATCTTTTTTTGCTACTAGAGTCAGAAGAATATACAGCTAATAAAATAGCAGATAATCCAATGACTGTAAGTGTAGTTATTTTTTCATAATAATCCCTTGTTCAGCTTTTACACATTATTGTTATTTTAAAATAGTTGGTCAAAAATTGCGAGAAAGTATGATATACTTTATATAGTATACAAAGTAATTTGTGTGGAGTATTATATGGCTATTAAGAAAAGTGAAGACCGTAATTCGCTAAAACAAAAATTATTAGATAGAAATTTACAATTTGAAGAAACTGAACTTGATGAGGCACTTGTAAAATATAATTATTTTAATTTAATTAATGGTATTGAAAGTATTTTACTATCTAGTCAGAATCCAAAATATTTCAATAAAGTAACTTTAGACGACTTTATTGCAATTTATAAATTTAATAAAAATTTATCAGCTGCGATTCTGGATTTATTAAATAATATTGAATCAAAATTAAAAAATTCTGTTTCTTACCATTTTACTCAGGCACACTGCCAAATGATAAATGATACTATGAACTATACATTAAGTTCTAACTATACAGATCCTCAAACAGGGACATATTCTCAACATTATCCTTTTGTTAATTACCAAAATAAAAAAATTTATAATGAGTTCGACAAGTTTATATTGTTTAAAGAAAATTATCTTAAAATTTTAGTCGAGAGAAACGATCATATTAACCATCAGTTTTATTCAGACCCAAGTTACCATCCATCAAATACAGGGGTATCTATTTATAGTGAACATCCCAACGTTGCAGTTCCATTCTGGGTTGCAATCGAAACAATGACGTTAGGACAGGTACTTCGATTGTTGCACTATCTTGAGGATAATGTACTAAAAGAGGTAATGGCAGATTTCAATATGACACTATTTCATAGAAATGAATTTTTGAATATGTTTGATATTATTACCTCGCTTCGAAATTGCTGTGCTCACGGGAGATTAGTATATCGCTATCAATCTCCAAAAAGTGTTAAATTAAATATGGGATTAGTATCATTGTTTCAACTAACACCCTCAGAAACAGGTTTACAACCTTCTGTATTATCTTTGTTTGATGCTTTAAAAATTGTAAATTATTTTGAAAGTACAAAACCGTTAAAAAAACATATAAATTCCATTATTTATCGAAATAATAAACATTTTAAATCTCCAGATTTTGATTTAAATACTCGTCTATTAACAAAAATGGGTGAGCCTAGTCTAAAAGAGTGGAAAAAATTTATTTTTACTGAATCAAAATTTATATTTAAATAAATTGTTTTTTTTGTTGACATTTTTCTTTAAATGTAATAGAATATCTAACAGTAAATAAATTTGCTCCTAAGAGCGTTGGAGAATATCAATCTTATATTTTCCTCGATAAAGACCCTCGGTATCAATACCGAGGGTCTTTTGGTTGCCAAGAAAAATAACTTCTCTTCTACAACTTTCCGAAAAATTGATCTTTTTCGGAAAGATATATCTCAATAGCAAAACAACCCTAAACCCTTGGCTCTCAAGGGTTTTCTTGTGGTCTATCGTCCACAAATTGAACAGAAACAACGTCAGAATGCTCGTCTCAGCATCAAAAATGCGTGTTTTTTGTATGAAAAAACGCAAATTCTAATCAGCTATACAAAAATGACGTAGAGTTTCGCAAGTCTTACGCTTACAAATTTTTTAAGTAACTAAAATATAAACCCCACCTTTCTAATTCCGAGAATACATTTGAAATAAAAAAGAATGCTGACAAATCAACATTCTTTTTATGTTCACTTTGATAAACATTATAAAATTTGTCTGTTTAGCTACCAATAGATTTGTACTTTTTTTATAGATTTAGAATTCTTTGTTTTCAAATAGTTTAGTGTCAATGTAAAAAATTACAATTGAATAAATAACAGTTAAAAGTAGTTGAATGGTGTAGCTAATTATCGAAATATTCCTTTCTTAAGAACTGGTTTGGAAAGTATGGGTTTCAGTTGAACTAAAAAACAGCGTAGCATCAGCATCAAGCACTCACAGAATGCTATCTATTTTTTCAAAAAACTGAATGAGTTTGATATAGATATTTTTGTTTTTTGTTAAGTATAGTCTTTTCAGATAATGACTGTAAATATCTTTTAGATAGCTCAATTTTTATAAGATTTTTAAAGGCTATACGATAATTTCTTTGTATAGGAAAGTAAGGCGAATCATTAATAAGAATTGGAATGTCAAATAACCGACCTATTTAATAATAGGCCGGTTATATTTATTTATATCAGTTTATTACTTGTTTTGAATCGCTTCCTTTACTTGGGCAATAGTGACAGGTTGAGAGTCTTTATAAATGACTCTTTCCCCTTTAGTATCAAGAATTTCTCCGACTAGAGGTTCACTACTATCTGCAGATTTAACAGAAAACCCGCCACCCATGCTTTCAGGATAGGCAATGATAGTATCCTGGTCTGAAAATTGATTTAACGTTTCCAAGAGAGTAGAATCTTTAGAAGCTTGTTTTACCATTATCTCTAGAGTTGGTGGTTTCGCTTGGATATCCTCGCCTTTATCATTTGCAAATATTATGTTACTTCCGATAAGGATAGAAGAAATTAGAGTAACGATAAAAGCACATGTAGTGAATTTCTTGAGCATGTTGAGTCTCCTTATCTGTTTTCTACAATGTATCGAGTTCCTGGAACAGGATTGTAAGTGTAATAATAAAGCCAATCACTTCGTGTATCTACATACCGAGCTCTTCCTACCTCTAACTCTACTCCGTATAATCCTCTACCACTGTATGTACTTTCGGCAGAATTATAATTTCCTACTCGACCTCCATCATAAATTGAAGTCCATTTTAACCATCTACCTGTACCGTTAGCTGCAATAAACTTTAAATTAGAAAAACGCCATCCACTTCCTGAAAAAGGCTGAGATACATAAATCTCTTTATCGGCTAAAACTTTACCTTTTTGACTAAAAGGATCCGCTGATAAAAGCCCTGGAGATGGTTCAAAAAGAGTAAGAGGAGAACTCTGGAGAGAATGTTCTATATGTTCTTTATATTCTTGATAAGTCATTAACTGACTGTTATTGTGTTGAACCATCTCTTCATTATAATCAGATGTTCCATTAGAATTATAAATGAATCCCCCCTCTGGTAATACTTGAATTATTTGAGAGTCCTCAATTTGTATTGTCGTGGGCTCTGTAATATCTTTGTAAGTAGCAGCTAAAGCTACTGAACTAAAAACTAGTGAACTTGAAATAACTGAACCTATTATAATTGCTTTTAAACTTATTTTCATAATAAACCTAGCCTTTCGTAGTTATTAGTGTAGTGTAAAATGCGAAAAGATATATCGTTTAGTTCTAACACATTAAACCAGAGAAATATAGTTTCCTAATTTTTTCCTTTCTATCTCTGTTTAAGCGGTAGTCCTTCCAATATTATTGTACGTTCTTTTTTTTT
>NZ_JAPVZA010000030.1:0-10864 GCF_041432115.1 Streptococcus sp. 27098_8_12 | reverse complement strand
TTCTTCTGGCTCTTTTTATAAGCAACTTTTATATTGTATACTTTATGATAAATATGTTCTGAATCAAACCATTCTGGCTTGATATAATACCGAAGGCCAATATATCCAATAAACAAACTGACCAACGCAAAAAAGATGTGTTTATCATTAATTTTTAACTTCTTCATCGTCACCTCCTGAAAAATCATGTGATAATAATAGAACTCCATTCCATTAAACCATAAACACTTGCTTTTTTCAAAATCTATCCTAAGTTTTGAATTGAAACAAACTTGAATCTCTATTCTTTTTCGTTAAAGGCAATGATTCAGTTGCACGTGAGGTTTCATAATAACGATAGCTATTCTGCATCACCTATGATAAAATAGAGTTTAACTTGCTATCCTTATGGCGCTGTTTTTACAGATGCCTTTTAGAATATCACACTATCATTGGAGGATGTATGAGTAAAAAAATTAAGAAAAGACTGATATGGATTTCCTCGATTCTGATTCCGATTTTGCTTCTTATTTACTTTTTAAGTCCATCTATCAGCGTTGAAAACGTTGGTAATGGGGTATTTGAAAATGAACAAAATACTTCAAATTTTCAAAAATCGAACAAGATGTATTTTGTAGCTGTTTCAGAAAAAAATCTTGAGGATTACTCTACTGAAAAATAAGCCTTGTGGATGAAAAGAATCAAGAAATCACCATTCAGAAGAAAGAATGGTCTTCAGAAGGCAAAAACGTCTTATGGTTCTATGGTAAGCCCCATTCCAACTATAAGCTGGTTTATCTCATTCAAAAGAAAGATGAAACTGATAAAACCGTTCTTCAAAAGACCTTTACGACTTCTGAAAAACCGTCCAATTTAGAAGATGTAAACCAAATTGTTGAAAAGAAACTAAAGGATGAATTCAACAAGAAAATAAAAGAGAGTACTCTTTATAAGACTAAGGCAATGAGTAAATCTATAAACCTATACTACACCCCTAGTCAAAAAGAATTGGAATCCATTCAACGGGCTTACACGGAAACTTTTATCACTGATTTATCTGGTTATAAAGTACATATGGATACAGCCACTTCCAAAGGTTATTCATTCACGATCACGTCTAAATGGTCTGAGCCTGACATAAATGATCTCAATCGAAGAATCGATGAGCGGGAAAACCAATTAAAACAAGAAGTTGGTCACGACTATCCCCAATTGTACAAACGGATCATTGACGAACTACCGGATTTAATCCGACAAACACCTAAAACTACCACTATAAAGGAAAACAAAAGCATCTTTAAAGTTGGAAGAATCGATCCAAAAGCCATCGCCAAAAGTTATAATTTTTCTGAACTCAATCTTCTTGACGATGACTTCGGAGATCCTATCTTAAAAATCCTTCTGTAAAAACAAGTCCAAATGAAAATCATTTGGACTTGTTTTTATTGGGATTTAAAACTTCACTAATCTATTCATCGTTATTCAATTCGGTATGTGTTCTAAATCAAACCACTCAGACTTTAGGGAATAAACAAACTGACTAAACAATTTCTTCTTCATCTCCTAAATATGGACTCTAGTAACAAGATTGAAACCTCTTGTTTCTTACTTATGTTCCTTTTCATACCTTGCTAGATCATTAATATCTTTGAACTCCCTTAGTTTACCGAGGACTTCTTGCACGTATTCCTCTTTATTTTTCTCTGTATAGGTTTTTGTGGCTGTCCGCACTTTCATCTGATCATTTTGATCAGGTTTTATCAGCTGCGTTCGAGTGACGGTTGTTTTAAATTCAGAACCTGTGAGATCTATTTTCAGAGGGAGATTTGATAGAGAATCTGAATAGAACCATTTATAATAGTGAAATTGATATGGGTAGGTGCTAGTCAACTCTTTAGGGATGGAATCAACTCCCCTGTCCCAGTAGCCCTTCCAACTATGATGGTAATCATCATAAAAAGATTGCATGTCTGTTTGACTCACATTCTTTTTAGTTTTTACAAACACAGGCTAATCTGTTTTCTCTGGCAAATAACCATATTCATAGTAGGTTTGTAACTTTCCTGTTTTTGGATTCTTTAGGTCAAAACGCGTAACAGCTTCTGTTTCAGGAGCTTGATAGAGGGTGTCCCCGACATACATCATTCCACTAAAATAAGCAAAGGAATAATTTCGATTATACTCTGTACTGAATTTCGGGAATCTAGGGAGCATTTTCACCTCAAATTTATCATTGCGATCTAAATCGCGACTAAATGTTGGACCTAAATGAAAGGCCTTTTGGAGCGGGATTCTGATTTTTGAGCCATCTTCTAACAAGGCATGTAAAATGACGTCTCCACCGTCATAAGGACCAATATCAGACCGAAGATCTTCCGACCAAGTCAATCCATCAGAAACAGCAGCCTTATCGTCGTATATAAACTCAAGATTAATTTCTTTCACTTTTGCTTTTTTGGGCTTGATCTTCTCTGATTTGTAGTTGTAAACTCTAATATACTGATCATTCCTATCAAATAAACCAGGATCAACAGATGTTTTCAAATAGTGATAAAGTCCAAAAAAGGATAGTCCTATAACTACCAAAATGAGTGGTAATATTTTTTTAAACTTCTTCATCTTCACCTCCTAGGAAAATTGAATACATTATAACATAAGGAAGAAACCCGAACAATCTAATCTATTGACCTGATATAAATATGATCCATAAAAATGTTGAAGTGTTTCACTCTAGAATTGAAATAAACTAAACTCCAGCTTGTATTATTCTACTATGATTTTTGGTTTTTTTCTGTCAAGAATTTCATGCGTGTATTCAGTTTGATCAGTGTATGTTTTCGATTTTGATATAACTTTTTCACCCTCGCTACGCTGATCTTCATTTGGTAAAATATAGGTATCTGTAATCGTTGTTTTAAATGTATGTCCCGTAGGGCTAATTCCAACCGGCTGATTGCTTAATCGATCGGAATAAAATAAACGATAATAACGATACTCTTGTGAAATAGATAAATTAGCATGTCTAAAATCGAAATCTCTATCCCAATAATTCTTTTGACTAGATTGGTTATAAGCATTAAAAAATTCTGGCTTTTCATTAAATAACTGTGCTTTATTTTGTAAAAAGAATACTGGTCGAAAATAATTAAATTTAGGTTCTGAACCATATTGATAGTAAGTTTGGAGCTTACCATTATTTGGATTTTTCACCTGAAATTGAATCACTGTTTGTTTCTCTGGAATTTGAAATAAGGTATCTCCCTGATAGAGCATTAGAACAGATTCTAAAGAATGATATTGAACAACATCAATCGGTTCTACTAACGGGAAACGAAACGATAATTTTTTATATAATTCATCATCCAAATTTTTCCAATTAAATGCCGGACCAATTGAATCTGTTCGTAAGGGAATATCCGCCTTACTGTTATCAGTAAAAGTCACATGTAATATTGGGTCTTTACGATATCTATCTATATCTGTTCGTATGGTCTCTTTCCATTCTCCATCTGTAGGCCTTTGCTCTTCTCTATCATGGATAATTTCGATGTTAATATCTTTGATAATCTTTTTCTGTGGTTTTATTTTACTAACTTTGTATTGATAGACCTTATGATAAGTATACTCTGAATCAAACCAATCTGGCTTGATATAATACCGAAGACCGATGTAGCCAATAAACAGACTCACTAAAGCAAGAAATACATATTTCCTCTTCAACTTCAACTTTTTCATACAGCCCTCCTTAAGAAAATTTATTTCATTATATCATAATCAACTACATTCTTATAGCTCTAGTCCAAAGGGAGACGTAAAAACACCTGAAACAAGTGGATTTCCACTTCTCTCAGGTGTTCTTTTATTGTCTTAATTGTGAAAAGACTTCCCCAATTTTTCCTTCGATAACTAGGTCTGCTTGCTTGTCTTGTGGGATACTGGTTTTATTGATGACAACCAGCTTCTTCCCTCGGAAATACTGGATCAAGCTAGCTGCTGGGTAGACCACAAGAGAGGTTCCACCGATAATCAGGAGATCAGCCTCTTGGATGGCTTGGGCTGCTTGACTAAAGACCTCCATATCGAGAGGTTCCTCGTAGAGTGTCACATCAGGCTTGACCACCTTGCCACAGTCCAGACAGTGTGGAACCGGTCCTTCCAAAGCTAAAAAAGCTTCCAAATCATAAAAACGCTGGCAACCCGTACAGTAATTGCGGTCGGCGCTACCATGGAGCTTCAAGACTTTTTTAGAACCAGCCATTTCATGGAGACTATCGATATTTTGTGTCACCACTGCCTTGAGCTTACCAGTCTCTTCAAGCCACGCGAGATAGCGATGGGCAGCATTGGGCTTGGCACCTGGGTAGAGTAGGTATTTCTTATAGAAGTCGAAAAAATCCTCTGGATAACGCTCAAACATGGTATGGGAGACCAATTGCTCAGCTGTCAAATACCGCCCTACCTGAACGCTATAGACACCGTCTGAGCTTCGAAAATCCGGAATATTTGACTCCGTGGAAACTCCTGCCCCTCCGAAAAACACGATCCGCTGACTCTGATCAATCATCTCCTGTAGTTGAGCAATCTTATCCATCTACTTCTCCTTTAGTAGCTCTTCCATGACAGCATTGGCCTGATCAAAATAAAAGTTAGCTTGATCATAATGGATGCCTGTGTAGCTTGCAAGGTCAATCAAATTCTTCATAAAATCCTGAGAAGAGAAACCCGTCGTCCGATGGAGCTCTTCTTCATCAAAGGGCTTGATCAAGTGGGCCAGGGGGTTGCGAACTGATTTTTCTAACTCCCGCAATTGTTGGGCCGCAACTTTGACGCTATCTGGCAAATCCAACTGCACAATCAACTCCGTCAAACTGGATGAATTGACCACACTTTCGCTGTGGAATTGCTGCAGGATAGGGTTGTCGGACGCATGCAGGCTCTCAAACTTCCAACGGTCATAACTCGATTCTTTGGAGTTATGAATATAGTTGGTAATATCAGGAATTTTCAACTGAATCAATCGCATAAAGATCCGATAGATGGCTGGGCTGACGGCACGAACAAAGTCAATAATCTGCTCATTTCGCAACTTCGCCTCTAAGTCATAGAGGTAGTTAGCCAACTGCTCATCTTCTGGATCTTCATGCCAAAAAAGCTGAAAACCAGTCGCCTCTAGCAACTCGGTTCTCAACTTTTGATTCATGACGGGTTGGATATTAAGCTCTCGACGCTCCGCCATTAACTGCAGTAAGCTCACCAACAAATCCGGTACTTCTTCCTGCTGCTTGATAGAGCGCAGAGCCCGGCTGTAGTGATAATTTTGGAGATCGTAGAGCCATTCATCATGAAAGAATTTTGTCATTAGTCTGCAATCAAGGTCTCAAGACCAACTTTCATCATGTCTGTGAAAGTATTTTGACGTTCTTCAGCGGTTGTGTCCTCATCAGGATTGACCAAACTGTCTGAAATAGTCATGATAGCAAGGGCATCCACATGGTGTTGAGCAGCAAGATAGTAAAGGGCTGCCGCTTCCATTTCTACAGCTTTGACACCCCATTTACCAAGCTCGATGTTCTTTTCACCATAGTTTGAATAGAAGACATCTGATGACAAGACATTGCCGACATGAGTCGTCATGCCAAGGTCTTTGGCAATGTGGTAAGCCTTGTCTAAAAGATCAAAGCTAGCGATTTGTGGGAAATCGTATTGAGGCCAGTCGTTGCGGATGATGTTTGAGTTGGTTGTGGCAGCTTGTGCCAAGACCAATTCACGAACATGCACATCCTCGTTCAAAGAACCAGCCGTTCCCACACGGATCAATTTCTTCACGCCGTAGTCGACAATCAATTCACGCGCATAGATAGAGATCGATGGCATCCCCATCCCAGTACCCATGACAGATACACGGTGACCTTTATAAGTCCCTGTATAACCAAACATGTTACGGACTTCGTTGAAGCAGACAGCGTCTTCAAGGAAATTCTCAGCAATAAATTTCGCACGAAGAGGATCTCCAGGAAGGAGAATTTTATCAGCAATTTCACCTTGCTTAGCAGCAATATGGATAGACATAATTAAGATATAAAGGGCGACAGAGAACAAAGTAAAAATAGGAAACTGACGACGTATCGCAGATGCTAGACAGTTTATCTTTTTTACACAGTTCTCCGCCCGTATTCAGTTCAGCGAATACGGTTAACCCATCCTTTCTTTTTTTATTGAGTAATTAGAAAAGCTTTCCGCTCGTGTTCAAATCAGAACACATGCTCTTCCTTTCATTTTTATATTTATTTTGTTAATGAGTCCAAAAACGCAAAGAGTTTGGCATTCATTTCTCGATAATCGTAAGCACGAAAGGCTTCGGGTTTTTGAACAAAGGTCAGGTTTTGACTTTGTTCTTCCAAAACATCTTCACCGTCCGCTGCAATCAAGAGATCAACTGCTTCCGAATCAAATTCCAAGTGAGCTTGGAAGGCATAATGTTTCGGACTAAAGCGAATCATCTGACGTGGACACCCTTGACTAGTAGCAAGAACAACAGCATCTTTTGTCAATCCTGGCATATCACCATGCCAGTGGCCAGTTTCAAGAGTTTTTCCAAACTCACCGACATGTGGATCTGTGAGTCCTTCAGGCGTCAAGGTCACTGGATAAACCCCAATCTCACGTTCCGGACTGTGCTCATACTTCGCTCCATAGGCAACAGACAGGAGCTGGGCACCCAGACAGACCCCAACAATATAACGATCTGCCTTCATGGCCTTTTGAATCAGTTCAATCTCTGCCTGAGGATCGTAGTATGGAAAAGCTTCTCGATCTTCATCTGGCGATTGAGGTCCTCCCATGACGATCAAAAAGTCAATCTCATCCACTGACTCTGGTAAGGTTTCATTCTCATAGACTTTAGTCGTGGTCACTTGATGGCCACGCTCCTGTGCCCATTTTAGATAAGCGCCCGGCACTTCAAAGGTTTCATGCAGTACAAAATGTACCTTCATCATTTCTTCTCCCATTTCTTTTGAATCACGTAAGACAAACCAGCCGCAAGTGCAAGCGGGATTGTCAAACTCCAAGTTTGGCCTGTAAATCCAAGGCTCAGGGCAATAGCTGTCAAAGGAGCTTCTAGGGTCGTCCCTAAAAAGACTGTCGCTCCTAGTAACATCCCTATAGCTGGATCCAGATGAATCCCAAGGACTGTCAAAAGCAAGGTCACTAGATAGCCAGAGCCAATCCCAAGGGCAAATGATGGTGTCAAGGTACCCCCATAAGCACCATTGCGCAAGAGGAGGTAAACCATAAGCCCCTTCACTGCAAGAGTCAGTGGAAGATAAGGAATCGGCTGACTAGACAAGAGGGCTTGCGCTAGTACCTGGCCATTTCCCATAAAGATAGGGAAAAAGGCTACTAGGCTCCCCAGCACTAGAAAGGCTAGAGGAAGAGCCCAAAGGACCGTCCCGTCCTTCCGCCGTTTGTGACTAGCCCGCTTGGCGAGGAAAGCAAAGACCAGAGCCAAGGGAGTGACCAAGAAAGCAATCACAATAGCCTGTAAGAAGCTGCTAGCCGACCATGAGACTGCGGACAGGTGATAAATGGCCTCCTGACCAACGATGGGCTGAGCGACCCAGGTGGCCAGATAAGTACTGGTCAAAACCAGTAGAAGATTCTGCCAACTGTAGGCGAGTCCTAAGGTCTCAAAGACAAACAAGCTGCTGGCAAAGGGGACCTGATAGACCGCAGCTAAACCAGCTCCAGCACCACAGGCGATCAAGACTTTCCGCTCTTTGAGAGCTAGAGAGAATCCCTTCGACAACCGACCAGCTAGAAGAGCCCCGACCTCACGTGGGGCTCCTTCTTTTCCGACCGATGCACCTGCTCCGACAATTGCCACCTGCATTCCTGCATGAAGGAGATAGGCTAAGGGCGCTGGCTCCCTGTCTCCAGCTAAGTCAATTTGCTGGCGAATAGACAGGATCTGATAACGCTTTTGCAGGACATACCAGAAGCCAGCTGCTAAGCACCCAGTCACACACAAGACCAGAAATCTACGGAGACCTCCAGCTTCTTGAAATTGCTGGAGCAAATCCGAACTAGCTTGGCCAAAGGCCAGCTCTTGCACCCCTTCTAGTAGATAATGACAGGCAATTCCGACCAGACCCGTCCCTATCCCTAATGATAAGGTGGCTAGAAGAAACCTCAGTCCGTAGGGCAGCCTTTGGAGTCGTACTTTCATTGGATTAGAGTTCAGCAAGAATCGCTTTTAGCAATCCTTTGAAGTCGCCTTTGACGCGCTCTGTCACTTCTACTACTTCTTCGTGGTTGAGCTCTTCTTGGAAACCAGCCGCAAAGTTGGTAATACATGAAATACCAAGAACCTTCAAGCCAGAATGCGCTGCAACGATGACTTCAGGAACGGTTGACATACCGACAGCATCTGCACCAAGCGTCTTGTAAGCACGGATTTCAGCTGGAGTTTCGTATGTTGGGCCAGTTACACCGATATAAACACCATCATCCAATTTGATACCCAATTTGTCTGCTACTTTATGAGCAGTCTCACGATATTCTGGAGTGTAGGCTTTTGACATATCTGGGAAACGTGGACCAAAGTCATCCAAGTTTTCACCGATCAATGGATTTTGACCAGTCATATTGATGTGGTCTGTGATGGCCATCAAAGTACCAGGACCAAAGCCGATACCACCGGCAGCATTGGTAACAAGAACCCCTTCACAGCCCAAAACTTTCATGACACGAACTGGGAAAGTCACCACTTCTAGTGGGTTTCCTTCGTAGAAATGGAAACGTCCTTGAAGGGCCAAAACCTTGCGTCCAGCAAGCTCACCGTAGACTAATTTACCGGCATGGCCGACAACCGTTGAACGACCCCAGTTTGGAATTTCAGAGTAGTCTACTACGACTGGATTTTCGATTTCTTCAGCCAGTTCTCCAAGACCTGATCCAAGGATCAAGCCAAACTCAGGTGCTTCCATTCCTTTGCCTTTCAAAAAAGCAGCTGTTTCATTGATTTTTGCTAATAATGTCATTGCATATTTCCTTTATGATTTCCTTAAAAATTGGCCAATTTTGTCAAATGTATTGGCATTGCGAATGGTCAACAGACGGTAATCCGGCATCTTGAGGACTTGTCTGTGGTAAGCTGTCTTTGTATAGGTCTCTTCTGAGTATTTGCCCCAGTAGATCCCTAGATTCCCACGATGGATGATTTCATCACCGAGTGAAAAAGAGGAGACCAGCTCCCAGACAGCATCCTGATCAAGGCCTTCTGTGTAAAAAAGAACATCCTTGCGGGCCAGATCCTCCTGCCACCAGGCTGGTAGAGCAGCGAGATCTTGCGCATAGTCCTCAGCTGAAAAGAGAGAAAAAGACTGGATAAAGGGATAGTGATCACGAAAGAAATGTCCCAGCAAATCTACCAATTCTTCTTTAGAAGCAGCAGATTCAAAGAAGATATTGCCACTATTGATGTAGGTCTCTACCTCATCCAGCCCGATCGTTTGAAGCTCCTCTCGAAGCTCTGCCATCACGACCTTATTCTTCCCGCCAACATTGATCCCTCTTACGAGGAGAGCGAAGCGTGCCATCTTAGTTTAGTTTGTCTAAGAAGCTTTCACCGATCATGGCTTTTTCAACACCAAAGTTCTCAGCAATTGTCGCAGAGATATCAGAGAAATGTCCGACTGGAATCACACCATTGCCCTTGAAGGATGGGCTATAAGCCAAGAATGGGATGTATTCACGTGTATGGTCTGTACCAGCGTAGGTTGGGTCATTTCCGTGGTCTGCCGTGATCATCAAGAGATCATCTTCACGCATGGCTGCAATGATTTCTGGCAAGCGTTCATCAAATTCGTGCAAGCAATCGCGGTAGCCGTGAGCATTGCGACGGTGGCCGTAAAGAGCATCAAAGTCTACCAAGTTGGTAAATGAGAACCCTTCTTGGAACTCAGGAAGTCCCATGGTCTTAATTAAGGTATCCATACCGTGGCTATTTGATTTGTTGTGGCCCATATCGTGGTTGATACCAGCTCCGTTGAAGATATCGTTGATCTTACCAACTGCATAGGTATCGATACCCGCTTCGTTCAACTTATCCAAAACAGTTGGCGCAAATGGTGAAACAGCTAAGTCACGACGGTTAGCTGTACGTGTGAAGTTTCCAGGTTCCCCAACATAAGGACGAGCAATGATACGGCCTAGAAGAGCTGGACGTTCCAAGGTGATCGAACGAGCGTATTCACAGATACGGTAGAGTTCATCCAAAGGAATGATGTCTTCGTGGGCTGCGATTTGAAGGACAGGGTCTGCTGATGTATAAATGATCAACTCACCAGTTTCCATTTGACGTGGTCCAAAGTCATCAATCACCGCTGTACCAGAATAAGGTTTGTTAGCTTCACGGATGACCTTACGTCCTGAGAATTCTTCAATTTTAGTCAAAATTTCCTCAGGGAAACCATTCCAGAAGGTATCAAACGGTTCTGTAATGTTGAGCCCCATGATTTCCCAGTGACCAGTCATGGTGTCTTTCCCAAGAGAGACTTCTTGCAATTTTGTCGCATAGCCAGTTGGGTTGCTTTCAGCTGGCACAGTCTTCAATGGTACTTCACGAGGGATATTTCCAAGACCGATTTTTGCCATGTTTGGTACATTCAAACCGACAGTTTTAGAGATGTGACCCAATGTATCAGATGCTCCATCTGGAACTCCTGCATTGACAAAGTTATTGGCATCTGGTGCAGCACCGATCCCAACTGAATCCAGCACAACTAAGTGCATGCGTTTAAATTTTGACATATACTGCCTCTTTCCTTTATTAAACTAGCTATATTATACCATATCCCTATAAGAAGAGAGCCGTTATTTGATC
>NZ_JAPVZA010000029.1:0-11722 GCF_041432115.1 Streptococcus sp. 27098_8_12 | reverse complement strand
ATAATTGAGAGGCTAGGACTTTTGTCCCAGCCTCTTTTTTCTGTTATTCATCTCCTACATGATAGTAGATCGAGCCTTGTTCCCCAAAACTAGCGATACCAACACCAGACCATAAGCGGTTTTTAGAGGCATCTGATGTATCTTTAAAGACGACTTGTCCTTGATCATCGACCTGATCACCAATGGTCACTCCTGCAGGAATATACTCCAACAAGAAGCCTCCATCACGACCACCATAAATGCCTTCTGATGCTGTTCCATAATCTGTCAAAGAAGCTCCATAGCCCTCTAACTCTTGTGAGACCAACCCTTTGTCGTTAAAGACCAGCTTATTTCCTTTATCATCTTGCCAGACACCAGCAATACTGCTGTAGTCTCCATTGGCAATAGCTTCAAGATCCATTTTCTTCACTTCTTTTTTCTCTTCTTTTTTCTCTTCTTTTTTTTCTTTCTCCTTCACTTCCGAACTAGAAGCAGCCGTCTTTTTGACTTCAGAAGAGGCATTCGTTTGACTAGAAGAAGCGGTTGATTTTTTACTCGCTCCCTGTTGCGAACAAGCTACCAACAGGACCACGCTGAGAAGACTCACAAGAATTGCACCAACTTTTTTCATTTAAAATTCCCCATACATTTTTTAATTTAAAGCCCTTTCATTGTAACGTATTTTCAAGCATTTGACAAGCTTCACTCCCCATTTTTAATCAAAAAGAGACCGGGATAATCAGTCCTAGTCTCTCTTTTGATACAGCTCTCAATGAGCCAGCATTTCCTGTGCTACTTCTAAACCAGATAAGTTCGAAGGATAATACGTTGGCCAATTTTCCAACTCATCATAAAGCGCTTCTTGACTCTTTCCTCCATGGAAAATGTGGAAGTGGGCTGCCTTTACCGGAGTAATTTCATGGTCACTAAATTGAACATATTTGAAGTCTCCCGCATCGCTCTCCTTGGCTTCAAAGAGATAACGAACACCACGATTCCCCTTCTTATAAGTCAAAATGTGCTTACCTACGTATTTATAGGTATATTTCTTAGAAGATCCTTTTTGATAAAACTCCATTGAATCCTTATCAATCTTAATCCGATCAATATCTGTTTGGTAACCCTTGGTATAATATTCCTTATACTCAGCAGCCGTCATAGTTGGATTTAATTTTGCCTTATAATCAAATACCTGATCCAAAGTTCCATCTTGCAAGTATGGATAAACCGATTTCCAATCACCCGCATAATTTGCCAAACTACGATCCTTCACTTGACTATCCTCGAAATAGCCCTTTTGAACTGTCTTAGCGTCTTCCTCATGTTCCGGTTGAATATCCTTACCAGCTTGTGACGTTGTTTTCTCTAGCGCCTTCAGATTCTCCTTCATAACAGACACGTAGTCTTCGCCATCTTTCATTTCTTGATCCGTCAGGCTTTCCAAAGGATTTAAGACAGCCAACTCAACACCAGCTTCAGAAGACAAGGTTTTCGCCAAGGACTTAGAA
The DNA here is from genome assembly GCF_041432115.1 of Streptococcus sp. 27098_8_12. Taxonomy (NCBI): domain Bacteria; kingdom Bacillati; phylum Bacillota; class Bacilli; order Lactobacillales; family Streptococcaceae; genus Streptococcus; species Streptococcus sp. 27098_8_12. The sequence goes on along the minus strand of NZ_JAPVZA010000029.1, from coordinate 10,232 downwards.
GCATTTTCCTCAAAGTAAATCACCTTGATCTCATTTTTCTTGATATACTCTGTCAATTCACGCAATCGTGCAGCAGAAGGCTCGCTATCAGGTGAAATCCCTGAAATGGCCACTTGGTTTAAGCCATAATCCAAGGCCAAGTAACGGAAAGCCGCGTGTTGGGTCACAAAATTCTTTTGCTTAGCATCTTTCAAGCCATCCTGATAAGCTTGATCCAAAGCCTGTAACTTCTTCAAATAAGCTTGCGCATTTTTCTCAAAAGTCTTTTTCTTATCTGGATAAGCTGCGACCAACTGATCGCGAATCGACTCTACCATCTTCATTGCACGATGTGGAGAGAGCCAAAGGTGAGGATCATATTCATGATGGTGTTCTTCGCCCCCTTCGTGTTCATGTTCCTCTTCCAATCCAGGAAGCAAGACCATGCCCTTGGTGGCATCGATCACTTTGGTTTTCTTATCCTTCATTGATTTCAAAAGATTTGGAACCCACGTTTCCATGTTTTCATTCTCATAGACGAAAACATCCGAATCTTGAATCATAGCCCGCCCCTTAGCAGACAATTCATATTCATGAGGCTCTGATCCCGCTCCAATGAGCAGGTCTACCGTTCCTTCATCTCCGACAATATTTTTTGTAAAATCATAAACAGGATAAAAAGTGGTCATCACTTTTAATTTTCCATTTTGACTCTGACTTTTGCCACAAGCAGTCAAGATAAGGGTAAAAGCCACCAACAACATTAAACCTATTTTTTTAAATTTCATATTTACTTCCTCAAACGTGATCCAAGATTCACAAGCAAGAACAGTGCCACAAACAAAAGCGTGATGCTGGCACTCGCCGGTGTATCTGCAATATAAGACAAAATCAACCCACTAAACATCCCGATAAAGCCAATGATGACCGCAATCAGCATGACCCCACGGAAGTTCTTCCCTAATTTCAGCGCAATACTAGCCGGTAAGACCATGATAGTTGAAACCAATAACGATCCTGCTGCAGGAATCATTAAGGCGATAGCAACCCCTGTCACCACATTAAATAAAATGGACATGGTCCGGACCGGAAGGCCATCTACGAAGGCCGTATCTTCATCAAAAGTCAAAATATACATAGGCCGCAAGAATAAGGCCGTCAGCACTAATACAACGAAAGCAATCACAAACAAGGCGATCACCTGTTCATCCGTAATGGTTAGGGTAGAACCAAACAAATACTGATCCAAGCTCATCGAGCTTTTCCCACCACCACGCATCAGTACTAAAGCTAGGGCAAGACCAGTGGACATTAAAATTGCCGTCCCGATCTCCATAAAGTCCTTAAATAAGGTCCGCAAATACTCAAGAAAGACCGCAGCAATAATGACAATGATCATAGTCGAGAGCGTCGGAGAGATCCCAAGAAAAAGTCCAAAAGCGACACCCGCAAGAGAGACGTGACTCAGCGTATCACTCATCAGACTCTGCCGTCTCAAAATCAAGAAAATCCCTAACACAGGAGAAAAAAGACTCATGGCAACCATAGCCAACAAGGCCCGCTGCATAAAATCATACTGGAATAAATCAAGCATGGTCACCCTCCCCTTCTGTATCATGGACGTTAAAACATCTCCAAGGAGAGCTCTGGTCACGAACCAAATGAATATTCCGATCCGCAAATTGGTTAACCTCTTCTGGATCGTGCGTAATCATCAAAACAGATTTTTGATGGTGATGCGCACTGTGATGCATCAACTCATAAAAATCACTCTTTGTCGTCGCATCCATCCCTGTTGTCGGTTCATCTAAAACAAAGATATCCGGATCAGAAGCAAACATCCGAGCAATGACGGCCCGCTGTTTCTGACCACCAGACAAAGAACCAATCGCCCGATCCTTGAACTCCAGCATCCCAACAGATTCTAAACTCTTCAGAATATGTTTTTCATCGTGCTCATTCAACTTTCGAAACCAGCCTTTACGAGGATACCGACCTGACTTCACAAATTCATAGACCGTACTTGGAAATCCAGCATTAAAACTAGCAATCTGTTGTGGCAAATAAGCAATCCTTAACTTCTTTCCCTTAACATTCGTCTTTGAAATCTCAACTGTCCCCACCTTGGGCTGTAAAATCCCAAGACTAGCCTTAATCAAGGTTGACTTAGCAGCACCATTTTCACCGGTCAAAGTCACAAACTCCCCACTATCTAAGTAGTAATTGATCCCTTCTAAAACCGGTTCCCGATCATAATAAAACGATAAATTCGAAACCGTAATATACCTCAAACTATAACTCCTCTTCCAATAGATCTAAAAACCGCGAAATGACCCCTTGCTCATTCTTTGTAAACTTCGACAAAACATCCTCATAAGTGTGAAGAGTATGCTGATGGTGGTGCTGATGCTCTAATGCAATAGGCTTACCAATCTCAGTTAAGCGATAATAGAGAACCCGAGCATCATTTTCATCTCGATAAGTCTCCAGCATGCCCTGACTTAATAAGGGCTTCACGGCCTTCGTGATAGCCGCCTGACTGACATTCAATTTCTTAGCTAAGACAGAATTGGTTAGAGCTTCATCAGCAACCAGCATCAAAATATGTTCCTGAGTGTTAGTTAATGAAACACCACTTGTACAAGAACCAACTAAAATCTCATGCTGATTTTCTGATAACAATAAAATAGAATTTAAAAATCGATCGATTTTATTTGCAACTTCAGACAAAATTGACTCCTTCTAATTCACTAAATGAAACTTTACCGGTTAATTATATCACAAAAAAGAAAAAATTAAAACAAAAAAAGGAGTAAAACTCCTTTATAATCTATACCGGCGGCCGGGGTCGAACCGGCACGTCCTTGCGGACACTGGATTTTGAGTTCTATGAATACATTTTTTAAATCTTATAACCTTGATTTAATAGGGTTTTAGGACTTTTGAATCTTGCAAAATAGACTCATTTTTCAAATTTTAGTAACTTTTTGGTAACCCCGTTAAAGACACGGACTCATACCCCAGATAAAGACAATTCAAATTAGATTACGTCTATCTATTTACTTACCTTTTATTTACTTTAATTCCTTTATCTCTTTTAGAATACTAAAAATATAGAAACTAAATAGAACTATATCTAGGAAATCAAACAAAAAGAAGCTTCTTTCCCCTAACAAGGAGGATATGGAACGTTATGTAGTTATCTTGTTTAAAGATTATAATTTCGTAAGTCGTTCTACCACACTCAACTTCCTCATAGTCATCCGAATTCCAAATTTCTTTTCAAGATAATTTGTGTTTAAACGTTTTTTTCGAGCATCACGTGGTAAATATAGGTAACAGCACTCGTGACCACCATAGAACTCTTCATCTCCAAAATTCTCTCTACTAAGTTCTGTTAGAGTACTTTCGGGAATCTCTTCGTTAGTAAAAACTAGATGAATACGAGAACTATCATAAGTATTATCAAATGGGTTTTCTTGAATAGCAATCTCTAATTGATTAATTTCTTTGATAATTATTGATAAATCAGCTCCAATTTTATCCAAAATCGTATCATGAACTAACTTTCTGATTTCTTCGTCAGATAACTCTGACTCTAACAGTATATTCCCACTCTGAATATATGTTTGAACATTTAAAAAACCAACTTCTGTTAGGATTTCTACTAAATAAGACATTTTTGGAATTCTATTGGTACCAGTTGGTGTTACTCCACGAAGGAAAATAATCTTTTTCATATTAACTTTCCAATGCATCTTTTTCTAGAGAGTTCATCATTTCGCCATAATATTGAGGATCTCCCGTTGAAAAATAATTAAACCATGCTTCGACTGTAGTTTTTGAATACAGTCCCAACTCCTCGACAATAAACTTAGCCCATAATAAAGAGCCGGCTGAACTCGCAGTAATAAGCTTTCCGTCTTGAACTGCAATCTCATCTTTATAATAACTATGTCCTCGATAATGTTGGCTCATCTGGCTTAAAAAGAATGAAGCATTACTTGTATGATATCGATTATCTAAAATTCCTTTTTCGGCTAATCCCAAAGTAGCTCCACAGATAGCTCCAACTAAGATATTTTCTTGTAATAGTTTAGAGGCAAGTTCTAAAACGTCATCTTGCTCATTGTTCAACCAACTATCTCCTCCGATAAGCAATAGAGCATCTGTATTTGCAGTATCTATATCATATAGATTAAAATCTGGAACAATTGTCATTCCTCCAGCAGTTTTTATAGGCTTTTTCCCTTTAGAAACCGTTAATAATTTTACTTTAGCTTCTCCTAACATAGCCTGTAAACTTAGTGCATGCATCAAATAGCCGTGTTCCCAATCGGCCATAGTATCTTGAACATACATATAAATATTTTTCATAATGCTTACTCCTCTTTGATAAATGTTCGAACTATTAATTGTTTTATTGTATCATATTTTGTGTTCCACTGTAATACCAATAATTTTTACTTCATCAGTAAAATAGGGATTTTTAGACATTGAACAACCTACGGAGGCTCACCGTAGTTTTGTATTTATGTTATCAACTTCTGTAACATTTCAACTGCTTGTCCTCAATATCACTGTGCTCCCGTTTAAAAGCAGAGTCAAGGATTATGACAAATAGTTCCAACATCTAGAATGAATTTAAAACCTAAAAAACAAACCATCAATCTGCATTAAAATAATCAGAAACCTCTTTAAAGAGAGTCTGTAATATTTCTTGCTCCTCTTCATCTAAATTATTTTCAGAGACTAGCTCATCCAAATACTTAGGTAGAGTAGAATGGTTTTTAATTCCATTCATGACAATTGCAAATTTCAGATCATCTAGTTCAGTTTTATTAAACCCTTTTAGCTTCTTCAAATCAATTCTAGTGATTGGATGTGGGACAACATCTAGAGTACTGTAAATCGTTTTTCCTAATAAGTAATCTGTCGTGGTATCAAATAATTTTGCTAATTTGACAACGGCTTCTAAATTAGGCTCTAAAGTTCCGTTTTCCCAACGAGAATAAGTACCTTGTTGTACATCAATCAACTCAGAAACTTGTACCTGAGTTAACTTCTTACTTTTTCTCAGTTCCTTAAGACGATCTCCAAAAGAATTATTATTAAACATTGCTTCCTCTTTAATATTCGATTCTGTATATTTTAGCTTGACAAAATATTCTAAACGGTATAAAATAGAATTATTCCATAAGGAATATTTATTTTGAGATTAAATATTCCATTGAGAATATTATAGCATAAAAGGAGGTAAAAGCGTATGTAACTAGTAGTTCGATTTAAAAAAATTTAGTAAAGGAGGTAAGATTCGACAAAATAAAAAAATCTTGAAACAAATGTGCCGTTCGTTCCAAGATCAAAACATATTATGTAACAATTATACCACAGAAAACTCTTCAGTTGTACAAGAAAATTTCGGAGGTTTCACAAAAAGATGACAAATAAAGAGTTAGTCAATCAAATTTCTGGCCTAAACTCTACCTCTACTCTTAAAAACTGGATTCAACTGATTAAAGAGATAAGTGGCAAGGAATTTAAAAAAATTAAAATTCCTATCAGTAGAAATCCAAGAACTCGCCAATTAAGTTATACAGTTGCCTATGACTTTACAGACAAAGACCTTAGACAATTTCAAAAGTTAGCTAACCTAAAACTTGAAATAGGTCTAAAAGAGGCTATACGAGCCGTATTTGGGAGTCTAGAAGACAATGAGCAAGAATCCCTAAACCAAGTAATAGATGAGCTCTACGATGAACTGAGCGCCTTAAAACAGGAATTTAAGCGAGAAATACGGCTGATACAAATTGAGAATACCAACCTAAAAAAGAGAATCCAAGATATTGAAGAGTCGATGCAAAACGGCTTACTAGGGTTTGTTCAGAAGAGGTCAAAAAATAGGTTCGGCTAATAGCGAGTTTTCGGCTGAGCCATGAGGCAGAAAGCCGAAAATGAGCGTAGATGCGGACGGACCATTTTTGACCGATAGGGTGTGTAGTAACACCACCCTCTGCAAGTTAGGTGTACCATCGAAAGAATTCAGTATTCCCAAGGGTTTCGGAGATTTTAAGGGTGGCAAAATTAGGCAAAAAGTTGAATCAAAATCTATGGCAAAAAATGAACAATTACGTTCTGTATTTGACTGGATTCAAATTCAGTTTGATAAGACTGAATTTTCGCCAAGAGAAATAATCGAAGACATTCTATTTCTTGACTATGACCTATTTATTGAGAATAAAGGGAGCCTTAAATACTATAACTATGATAGCCAGCTTCATTATGGGAATATCCGTATCTACTATGGAGCGAAAGAGTCGTCCTACATGCTTGTCATGTCAGGACAGGCACTCGAGTTCTTTAGAGATATGGTATTAGATCCAAATAGTCTGTCCGAAAGACAGTTTCTGAACAACCTCTACTACAATTACAATCATTTTTCAGTAAGACGAATTGATATTGCAATAGATGATTTTAATGAAACACCTTATTTCACTCCTAATCAGCTTCTAAAGATTTGTCAGAAGAAACGCTTTATATATGGAAAAAGCACCTACTACAATACCTACGGAGATGAAACAATCGGCCAGACCTTATATTTGAGAAAACCCAATGATGATGAAAGACTTAGAATTTACGATAAACGCTTAGAACGAGCTGAGAAGCTCGGTATCAGCAAGCGGTATATAGAAAATTGGATAAGAACAGAGTTAGAACTTAGGAAAGAAAAAGCTCACTACTTCATTCAAGAATGGTTGCATTCAGAAATAGATCTTCTCAACTTTACCAAGGGATATCTCAAAGAAAAAGTGAGATTTTATAGTGATAGCCATTTCTCAAAACCTTTGAGATCTTGGGAAAAGTTTTTAGGTCACTCAAAACCTATCTCTATCATTATTTCAAAACCAAAAACAGAACTTGAACAAAAATTAGAATGGTTTACCTATAAAGGTTCAGGGGCTATTCTAAAAGCGTATAAATTTCTATACGACAATAATTTACTGCATGAGTATGAGAAATCTAACTATCTCGCACTCAACAATATGGAATATCCACCAGATTTAGCAAGTGGATTAATAGAAAGGGCAATTCTCTTTAAAAGAGAGGATTTAATCCCTACAATCAAAGAAAATATCAAAAGGAGAAATTAACTATGGCAAAAATGCTCTCACAAAATGACTGGAATTTTAATAACATTGGAACAAAATTTGAATTGGATGAAGTCATTCCAAAATTTGAAACGGAAGTCCGTGCAGATGCAAACGGAGAAATTATCAAAAACCGAGATGGTAGCGAAAGACGTTTTAATACCGATAAAATCATTGGTTGGAAATACAATGTAACTATCAAGGATGGACAATTCAAAAAGAAATCAACCCAAGTCTCAGTAGACAATCCAGAAGCATTAGTTGATAATGACTATATCCAAGCAATGGATGAAGTACCAGTAACATTTGACAATTTACAAGCTACTATGATTAGTTCGACAATGTATTACAAGGCGGATGCTATCCATTTAGTAGATGTAAAACAAAAATAAGTATCAGACAAGGGGAGTTAATCCTCCCCTTACTTAATCTAATTAGAAAAGGAGATCACATGATTAAAACTGTAACAAAAGATGACCTTATCGAACTTGGATTTGCTCCAGGAACTGCAAGAAAGATTATCCATACCGGCAAATTACTATTAGTGAATCGTGGTTTTAACATCTACGATAACAAAAGGATTGGTACAATTCCAGCCAGTGTCGCAGAAGAACTATTAGGAATTGAACTCCAGAAAGAAGCATAATGAATGACTATTCGTAAAACTAAAAGTGGTAAATGGACCGTTGATGTTTCTAATGGATTCCACCCAGTCACACAAAAAAGAATACGTATCATTCGGAAAGGATTAAAATCTAAAAAGGAAGCCCTAGAGCTAGAACAACATATTCGAATTGTAGAATTGAAAGAAAAACAATTTGACTTTGTAGTGACAACAGATATGTTATTCGACTTACTTGAAGAAGATGATCTGAAAAATGGCAGAAAAATAAGCTATACAAGTACACAAAGAAACAATTATGAGCGTCATATTAAGCCTTATTTTAAAGATACAAATTTAAATAAATTAACGTATGACCATATATTCGAATTTCGTGAATACCTAAAAACAAAACCTAAAAAACAAAATGAAAATGAAACATTAAGTTATAATACAATTAATAAAATTCTAATTCTACTTAAAAAAATTTTTGACACTGGTATAAGAAAATCCCTTATTGATAAAAATCCTGTTGAGAATCTGAGAAAATTACCAATTAGGAAGCCTAATATCAAATTTTGGAGTATAGAAGAATTCACGAGATTTAGAGAACTTATTCAAGATGATGAAACAAGCTATGACCTGTTTTTCGTGATTGCTTTCTTTACTGGGATGAGAATGGGAGAAATCCTCGCATTGAACTGGAATGATATAGATCTTTTAACAAATACGATTTACGTTACCAAAACGGTATACTTTGTCAATAATACGAGCTACATTAATACAACAAAAACACGATCAGGAACTAGAAATATTACAATCAATCAGAAATTAACGGAAATGCTAAAAGATTGGAAAGAAAAACAAAAAGAAAAACTTAAGGAATTTACCAAAAATATTGACGGACTACAAATAATACAGAGTACACCAATAACTATTACAAAAAATATGATTGATAAGAAGTTTAAGCAAATACTAGAAAGGGATAAAGATTTAAAGAGAATAAGAATTCATGATTTAAGACACTCTCATGCATCATTACTTATAAATCAAGGGGAAGATTATCTTGTTGTTAAAGAAAGATTAGGACACGCATCTATTACAACAACAATTGATACTTATTCTCATTTGTACCCTAGCAAACAGAAAACATTGGCTAATAAACTTGATGATTTATTTTAAAATGGAAAAAATTGGTAACTCGACACACAACAAAGAAAAAAAGACAAGGTCCGAAAACCTTGTCTTTTAAACTATACCGGCGGCCGGGGTCGAACCGGCACGTCCTTGCGGACACTGGATTTTGAGTCCAGCGCGTCTGCCAATTCCGCCACGCCGGCATAAATTTAACTGGGGTAGCTGGATTCGAACCAACGCATGAGGGAGTCAAAGTCCCTTGCCTTACCGCTTGGCTATACCCCAATAATAATATTAATAAATAGGCGAGTGATGGGGATCGAACCCACGCATGCCAGAGCCACAATCTGGTGTGTTAACCACTTCACCACACCCGCCATAATTATTAACACGGGCAGTAGGAATTGAACCCACACTGAAGGTTTTGGAGACCTTAGTTCTACCTTTAAACTATGCCCGTAAAGGATGGAAGGGGAGGGATTCGAACCCCCGAACCCGAAGGAGCGGATTTACAGTCCGCCGCGTTTAGCCTCTTCGCTACCCTTCCTGATTATTGAATTGATGGCGCGAGACGGAATCGAACCGCCGACACATGGAGCTTCAATCCATTGCTCTACCAACTGAGCTACCGAGCCAAATTGCGGGAGCAGGATTTGAACCTACGACCTTCGGGTTATGAGCCCGACGAGCTACCGAGCTGCTCCATCCCGCGTTAATATTAAGGAGGATGTGGGATTCGAACCCACGCACGCTTTTACACGCCTGACGGTTTTCAAGACCGTTCCCTTCAGCCGGACTTGGGTAATCCTCCAAATATATAGTCCGTACGGGATTCGAACCCGTGTTACCGCCGTGAAAAGGCGGTGTCTTAACCCCTTGACCAACGGACCATACTATTAATGGGCACGAGTGGACTCGAACCACCGACCTCACGCTTATCAGGCGTGCGCTCTAACCACCTGAGCTACGCGCCCAAGTTTAAAAAAACTTGGTAAAAATGAACAAAAGTTCAAAGCGGGTGACGAGAATCGAACTCGCGACAACAGCTTGGAAGGCTGTAGTTTTACCACTAAACTACACCCGCTTAAATGGGAGTTAACGGGATCGAACCGCTGACCCTCTGCTTGTAAGGCAGATGCTCTCCCAGCTGAGCTAAACTCCCAAATGAGCCTAGTATCTACTAGGCTCAATCTCTTGCTAAGCGACTACCTTATCTCACAGGGGGCAACCCCCAACTACTTCCGGCGTTCTAGGGCTTAACTGCTGTGTTCGGCATGGGTACAGGTGTATCTCCTAGGCTATCGTCACTTAACTCTGAATGATTAAACATTCAAAATTGAACATCTATATTCTAACAAGTTAACCTT
>NZ_JAPVZA010000028.1:0-13831 GCF_041432115.1 Streptococcus sp. 27098_8_12 | reverse complement strand
TGTAGTTTTTACAGAATAGAACAGTTATCTGTTTTGGTTAAAAGCCATATTCTATTTCACTTATCACTAAATAAAAATATCATATAAATGAACTTTTTTTAAAAAATAACAGGCCAGAGTTTGACACTTTTTTCACAAAGGAGTATACTGTTAGCATAGTTTTGTCGGATATTATAATAGATCCCATCAAAACTAGTTGTCAACCCTTGCTGTTCTGATAGGAACGTTTGCTGGTATCGTTGATACCAAGGAGGAATCATATGTCTAAAGTAGCTATTGTCACAGGTGCTGGTCAAGGAATCGGTTTTGCAATCGCAAAACGTTTGGTGCAAGATGGCTTCAAGGTCGGAGTATTGGACTACAATGCTGAAACAGCTGAAAAAGCAGTTGCTGAGTTGTCCGCAGAAAATGCTTTTGCGGTCGTTGCTGATGTATCCAAACAAGCAGAAGTAGCTGCAGCTTTCCAAAAAGTTGTTGACCATTTTGGAGATTTGAATGTTGTCGTGAACAATGCAGGTGTTGCGCCAACTACACCACTTGATACAATTACAGAAGAACAATTTACGCGTACATTTGCTATTAACGTTGGTGGCGTGATTTGGGGTGCTCAAGCTGCACAAGCTCAATTCAAAGCGCTTGGCCATGGCGGAAAAATCATCAATGCAACTTCACAAGCAGGGGTTGTAGGTAACCCTAACTTGACTGTTTATGGTGGTACTAAATTTGCAGTTCGTGGTATCACACAGACTTTGGCGCGTGACTTAGCGGATTCAGGAATCACTGTCAATGCTTATGCACCAGGTATCGTGAAGACTCCAATGATGTTTGACATTGCTCATGAAGTTGGTAAGAACGCAGGTAAAGATGACGAATGGGGTATGCAAACATTCGCTAAAGATATTACTCTCAAACGTCTTTCAGAACCTGAAGATGTAGCAGCAGCGGTCAGCTTCCTTGCTGGACCTGATTCAAACTACATCACAGGACAAACCATTATCGTAGATGGTGGGATGCAGTTCCATTAAGATAATAAATAGAGGTTGGGATCAACATCCTAACCTCTTATTTTTTATGCTATTTCGTTAATACAATGGTATCAGAAGGATCGCGATCGTCATCTTCAATAGTGAGTTGGTTACCTTCTAGTTTGTAATATTTGAGATCATCTCCCACAGTGAGAGTATGATTGTCGGAGTGAACGGTTACAGGCTTGCTTTCTTTCTCGCCATCCCTTTCAACCTCTTCCCATGTGCCCATCTTACCAGAGAGGGTCAGAGTGATCTGATCATTTTCATCAGTCCCTTTGTATGTACCGTCTAGATTTTCAGCTTGGCTAGCTGTTTGTGAACCTTTAGAGCTTGAAGTGCTCGAAGAAACCTGTTGTGAACTAGCAGAGTTTGCAGGTGTTTGAGCTGTCTGGTTCGAGCAGGCTACTTAAAGACCAAGAACTGCCAGTGAGGCAAGAGAAAGTGTGAGTTTTTTGGACAATGTCATCGGCTTGTCTCCTTTCTTTGATAATCCAAATATAGCAGAGGATAGAGGAGAAGACAATGAAAATGATTTTTCAGAAAAGGGAGAAAGAATTCTTTATATGTTCATCTTTTTAGATCAAAAAAACCACTCCCGAAAGGGAAGTGGTTCTGTGTTGGTTCTTATTTGAGACCGTATTTTTTGTTGAAACGATCCACACGTCCATCTGCTTGAGTGAACTTTTGACGCCCAGTGTAGAATGGGTGTGAGTCTGATGAAATTTCAACACGGATCAATGGGTAAGTTTCACCTTCGAATTCAACTGTTTCGCTAGAGTACTTAGTTGAACCGCTGAGGAACTTGTAACCAGTAGTAGTGTCCATGAAGACAACAGGGCGATATTCTGGATGGATATCTTTTTTCATTTTGCAATATTTCCTTTCTGCCATGGTCTCTTTCCGAGCCATAGATTGTTACTAAGCTAGTGTACCAAATTTCCAGGATCTTGACAAGTATTTTCACTAATTTTATTTAAATTAATGATCAAAAAAATCACCCTGGCTAAGCCAAGGTGAATCTAATCTTATTATTGTTCAGATTGATTTGGATCTTTTGGTGCTTCCACTGGTTGATCAGCTTGTCCCTCAGTGTGTTCGTGTGTTTCTTTTTTGATTTCATCTACAGCAGTTTTAACAGTAGAAGTTGTCACGCGTCCAACAGATTGGGCAAATCCTTTACCAGATTCAGCAAGTTCTTCAAATGTTCCTTTAGTGATTTTACCACCTGACATCGCCAAGAGACCAGTCACAACAATAGCGATGGATGCGATCAAAGCAAGGATCAAACCAAAGCCCATTGAAACGCCATAGCCATTGAAATTAGCAGCGTACTTATTCACACCGAAGACATCAATCAATGTTACAACAGTTGAGAGAGCCCCAGATACGATAACACCAATTGCAAAACCTTTTGGAAGTGAAGATTTTACATCATTCAAGCATGCAAGGACAATCGCAACGACTGCGAAGATAATAACGAACCATCCATCTCCGCGAAGACCATTCCAGCTGTATGAACCAAAAGCACCAGCATTCAGGCTTGCCCATGGCAAGAAAGAGCTAAGAATCGCTACCGCAGCAGAGATAATGATAAACAACCGATTTTTTTCCATAATAAGTCTCCTTAAAAATTTTATTAGCTTTATTTTACCATAAGAAGGAGCAATTGAAAACCCCATGACCAAGATATAAAGGCTGAGAAATCGTTCTCAGCCTTCGTTCGTGCGAGCCACTTCTTGTAGCTCTTTGTAGATTTGGTCGTTTTCTTCGAGGGAGTAGGAGTTGGCTCCACTCGCTAGTGGATGGCCACCACCATTATGACGTTTGGCAATTTCGTTGATCACTTTTCGTTTGCTACGCATCCGGACACGGAAGTGACCGTCGGCCTGCTCGACAAAGATAGCCCAAACAGACACGGTATCAATGCGCCCAGGAGCACCAACAATTGCTGCAGTCTCGGAATCACGTAGATCGAATTTTTTTAAGAGCTCTTGTGTCAATGTAACACGCGCAGCGCCATGTTCATCGATCTCAAGATGGTCATAGACATAGCCTTGAAGCTTAGCTGTCTTAAGGTTGATCGTATCCATCTGCCGAGCAAGTGCTGTAAAATCAAAGGGAATGCTTCGAAGAGTTGCAGCGATCTCAAAGGTCCGAGTCGAAGTAGCAGGATAAAGGAAGCGACCAGTATCGCCGACAATCCCAGCATACAGGAGACGAGCAGCACTAACAGGAAGTTCGAGATCCAATTCTTTTGTAAAAAGTGCAATTAACTCACTGGTAGAGCTAGACTCAGTATCAACCCAAAGCAGATCCCCATAAGCATCGTCATTTGGGTGGTGGTCGATCTTAATCAGGAAATCACCATTCGTATAGCGCTTGTCATCGATGCGGGGAGTATTGGCCGTATCACAGACAATCACCAAAGCTCCAGCATAGTCCTCATCGCTGACAGTATCCATCTCAGCAAGCCAAGTCAAGGTCGGTTCATCATAGCCAGTTGCCAAGACCCGCTTTTGAGGGAAGTGCGCACGCAGGATATCCCGCAAGCCCACCTGGCTACCAATCGCATCCGGATCCGGATTCTGATGACGGTGGATAATAATCGTGTCATAAGCTTGAATCTTTTCAAGAATTTCATTCATTACGTTCATACATTACCTCATTTTCTCTGTCAATTTTAACATAAGAAAGGTCCATCCAGCAAGCATTTATCACTAATTAGGAGCTGTGGAAGCGGTTTTACAGAAGTTCATTATTTTGGTAGAATGGATGAATATGATGAAAGAAATTAAAAAGAGACGATTCAGTTCGAAAGTCTTTCTAGTTGTTTTGATTCTTGTAGTTGTTGCTGGAATTTTCATAGTTGTTCAAAGAGGTAAGATTAAAGAAGATTCAAAATCGATACTAGAAAAACAACGTTTTATTGTTGTGGATAGAGCGGAATATGAAAATTCTTATCGATTTAATTTTGAGAATGGCTATGATTTAAAGAGTAATAATTTTTATAGTATAACTCAGGTAGTTGAAAAAAATGGGAAGATGTATGATGGTAGTTCAGATGAAAAGCCTGATGACAGATATCATTTATTCTTATACCAAAATGTCACTTCCGCAATTCTGAATTTAAAGGTTTCAAAAGATGAGATCGAACAATCAAACTTTATCATTGAGCGAGATCCGAAATCTCTAATCACAAAATCACTAGTGAAAGGAAAAATGACACCTGAATTTGAGGCTAGAGTTTTAGATAAAACTGACCAATTTTCCAAAGTTCGGATCACCTATAATCAAAATTATTTACCGATCAAACTTGAATGGTATTTTAAAGGGAAAGATGGGTTGAAGTGGTACACCTGGAGCCGTTTTTCATATCCATATAAGACTGAATCTGAATTTAATAAAAAACTAGATGAAGAAATCCAGCGTATCAAAGATATTGAAGAGGAACACGAAGCGGAAGGAAGGGATGGATAGAAGAAACCTATCAATAGAAGAAAACGAGGGCGATTAGGTTGAATCGGTCCAATTCTTGAAACGTGTCCCTTCTTTCACCTTATCGGGAAAGGTTTCGTGCAAAATGCTTGAAAAAGTGGTATAATACGGGAAATAGCTTTTGGGAGGAAATTATGACTGTAGCGAAGATTGTTTTTGCTAGTATGACTGGAAATACTGAAGAAATTGCTGATATCGTAGCGGACAAATTCCGTGATCTTGGTGTCGAAGTAGATGTGGATGAGTGTACAACTGTGGATGCGGAGGACTTCCTTGATGCAGATATCGCAGTGGTAGCGACTTATACTTACGGTGATGGAGAGCTTCCAGATGAGATCCAAGATTTCTACGAAGATTTGGCTGGCCTTGATCTTAAAGGCAAACTTTACGGTGTGGTAGGATCAGGTGATACCTTCTACGATGAATTCTGTAAAGCAGTTGATGATTTCGACCGTTGCTTCGCTGCGACTGGTGCTGAAAAAGGCTCTGAGTGCGTCAAAGTTGATTTGTCTGCAGAAGACGAAGACATTGAAAAATTAGAAGCCTTTGCAGAAGAACTCGTAGCAAAAGCAAATTAATGACAAAGAGGCTGGATAGATGGATTACAGCCTCGATTTATATCCAAAATAAAGAGGAGACACATGGATTTAGATCAGATTCGTAAGGACATTGACCAGATCGATCAAGAGCTTGTAGCCTTGCTGGAAAAACGGATGGTTTGTGTCAGTCAGATTGTAGAATATAAGGAGCAGCAGGGCCTACCTGTGCTCGATCAAGGAAGGGAGAGAGAAGTGCTTGAGAAAGTCGGGTCTCTCGTGATGGATGAGCAGTATCGTGCGACCATTCAAGCTCAGTTTCAAGATATGATGAAGCGCTCGAGAGACTTCCAAGAGGAGGTGAGGGCGCGTGACTAGTCTATCCATCAAGCAAAAAGCACAACAGTATCTAGTGCTGACTATTATGGCCCTCTTCATCGGTCTCTTGGTTGGTGCTATTGATATGATCTTTGGTCAAGGATTGCTTATGATCGGGGATTTCCGAAGCCAGCATTGGCCCTTAATTCTTTTTCTGGCTATAGCAGGGCTTGTCATCGTTTATCTTTATAAACGTTTTGGTGGGAAGGCTTCAAAAGGGATGGGATTGATCTTTGATGTCGGGCATGAGCGTGAGGAGGAAATCCCCTTGATCTTGGTGCCTTTGATCATGCTGACGACCTGGATGAGCCACCTCTTCGGTGGTTCGGTTGGTCGGGAAGGCGTAGCGGTCCAGATCGGAGCAACCCTTTCGCATCGTTTTGCCCGTTATTTCCAGTTTCAAGATGCTTCGCGCATCTTTCTCATGACCGGGATGGCAGCCGGTTTTGCGGGGCTCTTTCAGACGCCACTGGCAGCAACCTTCTTTGCCCTGGAAGTCTTGACAGTTGGGGAGTTGCAGTTGATTGCTCTCTATCCAGCCCTCATCGCCTCGATCGTGGCGAGCTTTACCTCTCATACCCTTGGTTTAGAGAAATTTGCTGTGCCACTAAGAGAAACGCTGAGCTGGACACCAGAGACCTTGATCAAAGTTGCCCTTCTTGGCTTGGCGTTTGGCCTCGCTGGGAAGCTCTTTGCAGTTAGCCTTTCCTGGTTGAAAAAAACAGTCGCGAAAGTACTGCCTAATCCGTATATCCGAATCGCGGTCATTGGGGCTGGACTCAGCTTGATCCTCTTGACTCTCCAGCTGACCAAGGTCGGCTCTTATAGCGGACTCGGAACCAATCTGATTGATATGGCATTTCATCAAGGAAGTGCGCAGAGTTATGACTGGATCCTCAAGCTCCTCTTTACCGTGGTGACCATCTCGGCTGGGTACCAAGGAGGAGAAGTGACACCGCTCTTTGCGATCGGAGCTACACTTGGCGTTTTTCTCGCTCCTCTGCTGGGCTTACCCGTCTTAGTGGTGGCTGCTATCGGTTATGCCAGTGTCTTTGGTAGTGCGACCACGACCTTGCTCGCACCGATCTTGATCGGAGGAGAAGTCTTTGGCTATGCCAACCTTCCTTTCTTTGTGATCGCCTGCGCCATCGCCTATTGCCTACCAAAAGAGTGGAGCATTTATTCCGGCCAAAAAGTTGCAAAAAAGTAGAGAAAAGAGCTTTACAAACCTGAAAATATCTGATATGATAGTTTCTGTGCGTAATGGAAGCACAAAAATACAGTTTATCCGCTGAGGGAGGTCCCTCAAGATTGACGAAGATAGGAGAATAAAATGAATCCATTAATCCAAAGCTTGACTGAAGGTCAACTTCGTACTGATATCCCTGCATTCCGTCCTGGTGACACTGTTCGTGTACACGCGAAAGTTGTCGAAGGATCTCGTGAACGTATCCAGATCTTTGAAGGCGTTGTTATCGCTCGTAAAGGTCAAGGACACACTGAAATGTACACTGTTCGTAAAATCTCTAACGGTGTCGGTGTTGAACGTACATTCCCAGTACACACTCCACGTGTAGACAAGATTGAAGTTGTACGTTACGGTAAAGTACGTCGTGCGAAATTGTACTACCTTCGTGCATTGCAAGGTAAAGCAGCTCGTATTAAAGAAATCCGTCGTTAAGACGAACAAGGAGGCGGGAGTGATCTCGCTTCTTTTTTTATAAGTCCCCTTAGTTCAATGGATATAACAACTCCCTCCTAAGGAGTAGTTGCTGGTTCGATTCCGGCAGGGGACAATATAGATAAGTAAAACACTGATTCGCCAGTGTTTTTTTTTTGGTTTATACAAGGATGGATCTTAGGGAAAGTTCTTGTATGGTATAATAGTGGAAAAAGAGACACTGAATTTTAAGGTAGTCCTACCTTTTTTGAATACCAAATTAAAAAAATTATGAGTGCTCTAAAAGTTTAATCTGAAAGGGATATAAGAAAAGTGAGAAAATGAAAATTTCTGGTACAAAGTCTATCATCACATTTGACTATGAAAATGGTTATGTTTTAAAAGCAAAGGGAGAATTGTTAACCAATGGAAGTTTTACTGCATATAGGTCAAGTATACAGAATTGGGAGCCACCATACAACCACATTCGTATCACAGAGAGCGAGATAGATAAACTTGTTGAGGAAGTGGATTCCATGATGACTGAGCAAACAATACAGATCGAATTTATCTGAGTTAGAGTAGGAGAAGGATGATGAGAATCGATTACAGTGAACAGATGGTCACATGGGAGTGGGATGGTTGTGTAATAAAGATAGAACTACCAGATATCATTCATGCGGAATATAATAAAAATGAGAACATTGTTATCGTCTATAGTGGAGAAAACTTTGTAAGTAAAATCATTTTCTACTTTAGCTTAGAAGGAAAATTGTTAGGGCAACAAAATCTACTAGAAGGAACCGTAGATTGGAATCATAATGGTCAACACCAGATTGTTTTTCATCATTTACATCATCTTCGCTTTAGCCCTAAATATCAGCGTATCTTCAGTATATTTCGCTCATCAAGTGACTTTGGACTCCCTTCAGAATTAGAGATTTATAATTTAGAAGGTGAGAAAATTGACCAAATTGAATCTCCTGCAGGGTTTACTATGCTATATATTTCTGAGATAAGTAAGAAGAAACTGAGAATTGTATGCGAGGCTCTTAAAGAAGATTCCTTTGATAAATTTGGTCGAAGTGATTTCTATTTTAATTTGGAGTTAGAAACTAGAAAATGGGTAAAAGATGGCATTGCCTATTGAGGAGGAGAAAAAGAAGCCTGATTTTATGATATTCTGGTTGAGAAAATAACTTGCACTAGGAGAATACAAATGAAACCAACAAAACTAGAATGGGAAGATGTTACCAAGTTTGAAGAGGTAAAAGGATACGGGAAGTTAATTTGGAAAAATGAGGATAAATATTTTTTAGTTTCAGAAGAGGGAACTGTGGCTTCTTGGTTAGCAGTCTATGATTTACCCCAAGAATTATTCTCTCTATTAGATAGTGGAGAGAGATCACTACTCGAAGTATCTTGGAAGATTAAACACGATTCTTGGCCACCGACGGAAGAAGAAAAGAAGGCTAGTGAGAAACAATTTGTATTAAAAGGCTTAACTCCTTTAATAGCTAATCCTAAGAGTTGGGAATTATTTACTCAGGAAGAGCTTGAGACATTAATTCCACTTGCTGAACAAAAATGGATTGACTGGAGAGGCAAACTTCCAGATGATTATGTGTCACCATTGAAATAGACAAAAAGAAATAGTATGACAACAGAAATTCAACAATACAAAAATTGTACGGTATTAAAAAACAATAATGATTATCAGATTCTGTGGAGTAGAGGGAAAGAAGTGCTTAACTTTCCCATTAGCCAAAAATTAGCAGAACGTGTTTCAAAATCAGAAAAAGATGCTTTAGAAGTAATGTTTTATTGTGAACATCATCGTTGGCCAAAGAAAGATGAGTTAGATGATTATAATCATTCCAATACGATTGTACATAGAGGCGATGGATTTGTTGTATATGAAACAGATGGTTATTACGAAATTAGCTTCTTTAAAGAAGTTGGAGGAGCTATGGTCCCAAAACTATTTTTTGTATGATATAACATAATATTTTAAAAATGAAAGGGCTTTCTATGGAAAATGATGTGTTTTTTGATTATTTTTTAAAATCACTTAGGTTTCATTTGGGTGATACGTGTAAGGATATTGGATTTATAGAGTTTTTTAAAGATGAAAATAATTGTTTTATTACTATAGAGGATTATGTTTTGGAATCATTTGTAATATTGTCAAATATTTTGAGTCAGAAGAGGATTGTGTTTTCTTGTGGAATTATTTATAGTAAGGGGGTAGTTACTGGAGTAGAAATATATATGAATGTATCAGAGTTAGAAAGATTAAATAAATTGTTTAAAATATAGTTTTGAAGCATATTAAAAAAATAAGGGAAACTGTCTATGTAGGATGTGTGGAGTTGATAGTATCAATGTTTCCTTGTTTTAGAGCTGTGTTCTTTCGAATGATCCCAAAACAAGAAAAACAAAAAATGATGGTCTAGGAGCTCGATACATTGAACTTCTATTTCTTTAGAAATTCAAATAATAATTTTACAGACTTTTATGCCCCCTCCTCTTTTTCTTTGACTCTCCTTTCTTATTTTTCTAAAATAGTAGGTGTGTGAAGGGAGATTGATATGAAAAAAGGTTTTTTGATTGTGCTTTCTGCTTTGGTCTTGGCTTCGTGTGGTCGTCCTCAGAGGACGGTGATGCCTAAGAGTTCGGATACCAAGCAGACAAGCACTGAAGAAAAGAAACAATCTGGCATGGACTTGAAAGCCATCAAGGCTAAGGACTACTCGAGTATCAAGGGAACTTGGATTGATGGTCGTGGCAATGAGCTGGTCTTTGATGACAAGGGCTTGGTCAGCGAGGATGTTGAGCTTGATGCATCGAGCTTTAAGCAGAAGGACCAGATCGCAGAGATGACGGTCAGTGCCAAGTCGGGTGTTGGAGGATACGGTCTCTTGCTCCTTCCAAAAGGTCAGAAAGCTGGCAAAGATGATGCTTCGGATAAGTCCAAGGATCGGATCTGGGCTGGTCAGTCACCGGCATATGGCGATAATGACAATTTCTACTATCGCAAGAAAGAGCAGCCGAAAGATCGGGAACAAGCTGATACAGACGATAGCAGTAGTCCCTCTAAGATGAGTAAGGCCAAGAAGTGGAATACTCGCTCGGATGGTGAGGTCAAGTCTTCGAAGAAGGCAGACCAGAATGATTATCCAGGCTACACCTCTGCTCAGGTTGAAGTTGCTCGTGTCTGGGCTTATGTGATCAAGTCTGTACCGACAGAATTGAGTATTAATGAAAAGAGTGCTGGTACAAAAATTTACTTTGGTGGGTTAGGAGTTGACTATCCTAAAGATGTTCGTCAGTTGTTTACACCTATTTCTGCAGAAGGTCATGTAACTTATGCATCCAACGGTGATGGGACGGTGACGATCTATCCTGTACCGAGCCACTGGCAACAGTCTGCGGATGAGCTCAATAGTGAGGAGTTTATGACGCAATTTACCCAAGGAATCTTGGATCATGCGGAGACGGTGACTTTGCCAGATGGGGATCCAGATATGATTCGTCAGATTCTTGCCGTACTGAAGTAAAATCTGAATTTGAGGGCTCAGTTTATTGTTTTTTTAAGCTGATCCTGTTACAATGATACTACACGGAAAAGACTGGTCCTCCAGCCTTTTTCATTTCACCATAGAAAGGTCTTTTATGAAACGCAAATCGATTTTGTTTCTCTATATACTCTTGCTAGCGATCGGGCTGGCCTATGAGACCCAGTCACTGACAGAAGGCTGGATGTCTGGTAGTCAGTACGGGATTGTGGGACTTTCTACCCTCATCCTTTTGGTTTATGCACTTCCTGCTGTTTGGGCTCTCTTTCATTTTGCTAAGAAGTGGAAGTTGTCATGGGTACCGGTGCTCTTTTCTCTACTAGGTGGAGGCTTTGTTGCCGGTTGGTTGTCTAGCTTTGCCAATACCTATTTCCATGACATGATTCAAGCGATCGCTCCAAATAGCGACTTTTGGAACCAGTACGAGAGTGCCATCGCTGCGCCACTCTTTGAGGAACCCTTTAAGTTGATTCCAATCTTCTTTGTCCTCTATTTGTTCAGTGTCCGTCGCATCAAGTCGATCTTCCTCTTGGCGATTGCCTCTGGTCTTGGTTTCCAGATCGTGGAGGACTTTGCCTATATCCGTCAGGATATGCCGGAAGGTTTCTCTTACACGGTGTCAGGGATTCTTGGTCGTGTGGCCAATGCACCCATGTCTCACTGGGTCTACACAGGTCTTGTTATGCTAGGGCTCTTCTTGATTGTCCAAGCAAGCAGAGGACGCAAGGATCTAGCTCTAGCAGGCTGGGGATATTTAGTAGCTGGGTTTGGACTTCATTTTGTTGGCAATTCACCTTTCTCACAAATCGTGACCGAGTTGCCGATTGCGATTCCAGTCTTGAATGCTACTGGGCTCTTCCTGATCTACCAAGCGTATCAGACCGTCGAGCGATTAGAACAAGCAAAATAAAACAAAAAAATGCGTATGTTTGCACACATACGCATTTTTTGTTATTTTCCAAGACAGAACTGGCTGAAGAGTTGGGTGATGAGCTCATCTGGAGCAGCATCCCCTGTGATTTCTCCGAGGATTTCCCAGGTGCGGGTGAGGTCGACTTGAAGCAGGTCTACCGGCATACCGAGGGCCAAGCCTTCGTTGACCGCTTGCAGGCTTTCAACAGCTTTCTCGATGAGAGAGATGTGACGAGCATTAGAAAGATAAGTCGCATCTTGCTCAACCAGCCCAGCATTTTCGAAGAAGAGGGCGTTGATCCGGTCTTCAATTTGATCGATGTTTTGGTTTTTCAGAACGGAAATCTTGATATGATCTTCCGGCAGTTGGTCGATTTCGATCTTCTCTGGGAGATCGACCTTATTGAGGAGAATGATGCGGTTGCTATCTTGAGAGATTTCAAGGAGTTGGCGATCTTGGTCGGTCAAGGGTTCGCTAGCATTGAGGACGAGGAGGACCAAATCAGCTTCCTTGAGGGCTTTTTTCGACCGTTCGACACCAATTTGCTCAACGATGTCTTCGGTCTCACGGATTCCGGCCGTATCGACTAGTTTGAGGGGAACACCGTTGATGTTGACGTATTCTTCGATAACGTCACGGGTTGTTCCTTCGATATCGGTCACGATAGCTTTTTCTTCGCGAAGAAGATTATTGAGGAGGCTGGACTTGCCGACGTTTGGTCGACCGATGATAGCAGTAGAGATCCCTTCACGCAAGATCTTACCGCGACGGGCAGTCTTGAGGAGGTTGGTCAAGAGGGCTTCAAATTCACGGGTCTTTTCACGGATGATCTCAGTGGTTGCTTCTTCGACATCATCGTACTCAGGATAGTCGATATTGACTTCGACCTGGGCCAGGGTATTGAGGATCTCTTGGCGCGTGTTGTTGATGAGGTCAGACAGGGAACCGTCCAACTGTTTGACGGCAATGTTCATAGCCTTGTCGGTCTTGGCGCGAATAATATCCATGACGGCCTCAGCCTGGGTTAAATCGACCCGACCGTTCAGAAAGGCCCGCTTGGTAAACTCACCAGGTTCAGCTAATCGAGCTCCTTCGCGGATGACCAATTGTAGTATTTCATTGGTTACGGCAATCCCGCCGTGGGTATTGATCTCGATGATGTCCTCACGGGTGAAGGTTTTCGGCGAGCGCATGGCCCCCACCATGACTTCGTCGAGAATCTCGTCCTTATCTGGATCCACGATATGACCGTAGTTGAGCGTGTGGCTCGCTACCTTGCTTAAATCTTTCCCCTTGAAGATCTTTTGTGCAATGGCAAAGCTGTCGGTTCCGCTCAAGCGGACGATCCCGATCGCCCCCTCACCGAGAGGAGTCGAGATGGCAGCGATGGTATCAAATTCTTTAGTAATCATGTCATTTCTCTTTTCCTGTAGATTCATCTCTATTCTATCGTAAAGTCAGCGGACGGGCAAGGTTTTGCTTTTAGAACTAAAAGATGGAAAGGTTTTCAAATAATTAGTGAAATCTCTTTCAGAATATGCTATACTGTAATAGAATATAAAAGGAGGTCTATGATGGTAAACCTAAAAGAACAGGTAGGAATTAAAGCGGCTGAGTTTGTCAAAGACGGCATGATTGTCGGTCTCGGTACAGGGTCAACTGCTTATTATTTTGTGGCTGAATTGGGTCGTCGCATCAAAGAAGAAGGCTTGCAGATCACAGCTGTCACAACGTCGAGTGTGACCTATGATCAGGCTGAAAGTTTAGGCATCCCGCTTAAGGCTATCGACGATGTCGAAGTGGTCGATGTGACAGTGGATGGCGCAGATGAAGTGGATCCTCAATTAAACGGGATTAAAGGGGGCGGTGGGGCTCTCCTCATGGAAAAGATCGTCGCAACCAATTCAAAAGATTGCATTTGGATCGTGGATGAATCCAAACAAGTCGCAACTCTTGGGGCTTTCAAACTTCCAGTGGAAGTAGTGCAATACGGAGCTGAAAATCTCTTCCGTCACTTTGAGCAAAAAGGTTACCATCCTGCTTTCCGTATCGCGGATGACCAACGTTTTGTCACCGACCAAGGTAACTTTATCATTGACTTGGATCTCAAGGTGATCGAGGATGCAGATGCTCTAGCCAATGAACTGGATCATACCGTAGGCGTCGTAGAGCACGGTTTATTCTTGAACATGATTTCAAAAGTGATTGTAGGGACACCAGATGGCCCTGTCATCATTGAAAAA
>NZ_JAPVZA010000027.1:0-19923 GCF_041432115.1 Streptococcus sp. 27098_8_12 | reverse complement strand
AATTGAGAGGCTAGGACTTTTGTCCCAGCCTCTTCAAATTGTAGATATTTCTTTAATTTTTTAAGTATCATTTAGGTTGCATTATGTAAGAAACAGATGGATTACATTCTAAAAGAAGTTGGAGAATACCAACTTCTTTTTATCCATTCTATTAGAAACTAGGCCTGTACGACCATCATATAAAGAAATAAGGATACGAGAAAGACGATACTAACAACGAGGGTCGCTAGCTTGAGTCCACGGTGGGAGCGCCAGTAACTTGGCTTTCCTAGGTTACTGGTCGCATCTGTTGAAAGCGATTGTTGTTGGCGAGGCTGCAAGGTGATCAGAACCACAAGAGCGAGGGATAAGATCGAGATCCCGATTGCAAATACCATTTCCATCTTAGGATCCTCCTAACACTCTGAAGAGGGTAAAAATAACTCCCAGCAGAATCACCAAACCAATGATCACATTAAAAGTAACATTGATCTTTTCAGAACGTGTCGTCTTTTCTTTTTCGGCAGGACGGCGTTTGAGAGACTCCATCCTTCCTTCTACTTCTTTGTAAAATAAATCTTTCTTACGATCACTCACTGTGTCCACCTATCCCTTCTTGCAAGCGAGCTTTGAAAACAGCTGGCTCAACGCTACTTGATTGAGCAATTTGTTGCGCAACGGCTTCTCTGTAGTTATCCACAGATTGGTAGATTTCCTGGATACGGGCCACCATATCTGCTTCTTTTCCTTGATCAAAGATATTGGCTTGTGCGAGGAAGTGGCGGTCATGCAGGGTATGGCTAAAGGCAAGGATGACTTGCTGGTGTTCGAAGGCCTTGCGAACAATGCCTTGTACCTCTGCATAGTGGTTGATATCCAGATAAATACTAGAGACCTTAAGCAACTCTTTGATCCGCTCTTGACTGATATTTTGGTACAAGACCACATTTGGATAGCGGACCATAGACAAGAGGCTCGCAGACATCTCCGTCAAAGCTGCTACACGGAAGGTCACATTTGGCAAGCTCTCTACTAGGTAGGTCAAGGCTTCAATCTGATCCGAATTGGTCAAGACAAAGGCGTCTTTACGGATATCGTCTTTCACCTTGAAATCATACAGGTAGCCAAGGGGACCAAAATAGCTATGCTGATCTTGCGAGGTCAACTGCAAAGCACGATGATAGGTCGCGTTTTGCGGAATCAAGATCTTCTTGGTCCGGATTTCTGGGCTCTTTAGAATCAACTGCATGTTCCCCGGAAGACTGTCGTGAAGAGGCTCCTGCCACACCAAGACGTCGCGTCCTTTGATGCCTTTATTGCCTAGCTGGAGACTAATGCTAAAGGAGGTAGCCAGCGTATTGTAGACCAAACCATCTAGATCAAAACCACGATACTCTAGATAAAAGGCAAAGTAATCTAAGCGATTCTTGAAAATCCGCATGGGTTGATGGTCCAAGGTCAAGATCAAATCCCCTGTTTGGTGATTTTCTGTCAAGCGCTCGGTATCCCCTTCAAAATAAGTAGTCACCAAATACTGACCTTGATCACCACAAGTCGTTACAGCAATCTTACGACCGTATTGGTCATAGTGCTCAACCATGACCACTTGCCCTTTGTCATCTAACCACTCTAAGCGCTCAACGATGCGTTTATAGGAAGCAGCATGGTACACAATTCGAGCTTTTTCCTGACCATAGTAGGTCACTTTTCCCGAACTGTTATCCCCAGAAACTTCCCAGAAATCAGGCACTGGAACTTCATTAAAGTAGCGTCCGCGCTTCTCTCCTTTTGCTTGTCCTAAGAAATAGATAAATGGAGACTCGACACCGTCTGGTAAGAAACCATTTGGCTCCAAAACAACGGTCGGGTGGTCAAAGCCAGACTCTTTCATGGAGTGGAGCAAGTCTTGGCTTTCACGAGAATAACTATCAAATACGTTCAGCATGTGTCACCTCTTCTATCAATTGTGCCCAAGCTTCTTCTACTCGGCTGGTCAAAAAGTCTTCTGCACGCGCATAAGATGCTTGACGCATGCTGGCTAGATCATCTTTTTTGTATAGCTGGATCATTTTTTCCGCATAGGCAGCAGCGATCTGGTCGACCACTTGATCTGCTGAAGGCGGAATGAGATAGCCATTTTCCCCTTCTGTGACAAAGGTCTGGTTGCCATAAGGAACGTCAAAACCGATAATCGGAAGTCCAGAACCAATCGCTTCCATCAAGGTCAACCCAAAGCCTTCACTAGTCGACGCTGACAGGTAAACCTCATAATTCTTATAAATTTTCTCTAGATTGGCATGCCCTTTGAGATGGATATAGTCTGCCGCCCCCAATTCATCAATCAGAGAACGCAGCTTGCCTTCTTCTCCACCTTTTCCATAGATATCAAAAGACAGTTCTGGCAATTCTTTTTTGGCGCGAACCACTGCTCGCACTAACCAGTCAATATGCTTTTCTGTCGCCAAACGAGAGGCAGTAATCATAGAAAATGGGGTGCGATTTTCGTTTTGTGGCAAGCTTGCAAGACTCCCAACTGGAATGGTATAGATGGCTGGCTGATGGTTGGTGTATTTGGCAAACTGCTCGGCTAAGATTTCTTTTTGACGGTCGGTCGCAACAATAAAGAAGTCCACCTTGTCAGCATTGGTAAATTGGTACTCGTAGTAGTTGTTCCACAGGATATACTGATCGTCAACATTATTGGCACTGAAGTGCTCTGCATGGACGACCACACCCAGGCGGGCTTTTTGCGCTTCTTCAAAGATAGGCTGACCGATATTGGTTTCCCGATCCAAAATCACCAGATCTTGTTTGGTCAATTGAAGGGTTTGCATGAAGTAGCGGATCAATTCTTGGCGACCAACTAGATAGCGATCTGGGAAACGATAGATTTCGCGGCCATCCGCCATCTGCATGCTGTAGGCAACCGTCCCGTCTTCATTGTAAAAGCGGCGCTCAATCAAGTTGGCTTGGTTGTTCTTAGGAATGAAATACTCTGTACAATAGCGGGTATAGGAGAAATAATCCTTTCTCACCAAAATCCCTCTAGACACGTACTCGCAGCGTTCGACATAAGGACTGTTTTCTTCGCGCAGGTAGCAGGTCAAAAAATTGTCCTGGTCCTCATAAAAGAAGCGCTTGATCTTGCCGTCGACTTCTTCCCGAGTCGGTTTTCCGGCAAAACCTGCTAAGACCTGATCAATGGTATAGGTCGTTGGCGCAATTTTTATATCTGTAAAATGGCTATAGAGCCAGATGATTTCATCATTTTTAAAACCGATATTTTCTGTTAAATGCTGGATATTATCGGCTAAGATCATATCCATAAAAACAAACTTGGCTGGTTGATGGATATTGCGTAACAACTGGGCACGGTAGGCCTGGGCATACTCAACACCACTGCTGGCCCAACCGATTCCAAGGTTGATATTGTATACTGTCATAATGTCCTCTTTTATGGGAAATGCAAGACAATTTCCCCTTTTTTATTGATTTCTACTCGACTCAGTAAGAGATTGCGGACCATTTGTTCTTTGGCCGCCTCTTTCATTCGTTCAAAGGATTGGTAGGCTTCTTGGAAAAATTCTACCAAAGGGTTTTTCTGACTGGTGTACTGACCAGAGAGCGCCATGCGCAATTGTTGCAGATAGTCTACCTGCTCGACCCAGTTTTCATCGATAGCTTTTAGGATGGCCATGCGCTGGAATTGGGCGATCACTTCATCGGTGCCTAAGATCTCATACTTAGCTTCCAACTCGCTTTTAGCAATCTCCCATAAGAAATTCTCTTTGGTTTTCTTGCTACGGAAGGTTTGGTGGGCCTTTTCCGGATCCACTTGGTAACTAACATTGTCTAACATATAGCGATAAAAAGCTACCGGTTCCTTGTATTCTTTTTTATGGGCTACACTTGAAAAGACGGAACGAAGCACTTTTTCAACGATATCATCCAAGCGTCCTTCTTGTTTGATCAAGCGGTCGCGCTCTTCGTAGACGATGGCACGCTGAATGTTCATGCTTTCCGCAAATTCTAACGTCATCCGACGACTGGCCTGACCAGAACTTTCACTAGCATTTTGGGCCCGTTCCACCAAGTTTCTATACTTGCGCTTGGTCAGAGCTTTGGCTGAACCAATCCGCTCATCCACATCATAGTCTTGATAGGTATCCTGGATCCAGTCTGGCCCCCAGTTTTTCATCAAATCGTCTTCCAAAGAGACGAAGAACTTGGTCAAACCGGGATCTCCTTGACGACCTGAACGTCCACGAATTTGAAGGTCAATCCGCTGGTTCATCATCCGCTCAGTCCCAACAACCACCAAGCCACCTAACTCAGCGACTCCTGGTCCCAACTTGATATCAGTTCCCCGACCGGCCATTGAGGTCGCAACCGTCACGGCTCCTTTTCGACCTGATTCCTTAATGATCTGGGCCTCTCGAGGAGCATTGTTAGCATTGAGAAGATTGTGAGGGATCCCTTCCCGCAAAAGAAGATTCGAATAAAGAATCGACATTTCAACCGATCCGGCAAAGACCAGAATCGGATTACCCTTTTCATGGACCTTCTTCACATAATCCAGAGAAGCCACGATTTTCTCCGGCAAGGTCTGATAGATTTCATCCGGCAAATCTTTGCGGATCTTCTTGCGATTGGTTGGGATCTTGATCACTGACATAGCATAGGTATCAAGAAACTCTGCCTCAGCGACCTTCCCAGTCCCGGTCATGCCTCCCAACTTCCGAAACATCTTAAAGAGGTTTTGGTAAGTAATAGAAGCCATGGCCCGTGTTTCTTGGGTCAGCTTGAGACCCTCTTTGGCTTCAATCGCCTGGTGGAGTCCTCCTTGCAAGCGGGTCATTTCCATCAAGCGACCCGTCGCCTGGTCTAGTAAGACAATCTCCGGTTGCCCTTCAACATTGGGATGAATGACATAATCCTTATCCTTAATAAAGTTTTTATTGGCCTGCAGGGCTAGGCTGATATGGCGGACCAAGTCACGGTATTGGGGATCATAGAGGTTGGGAATGGCTAGAAAGGCTTCTGCTGCATGAGCTCCTTTTCGAGTCAACCAAACTCGTTTCTTTTCTTCATCAAACTTGAAGTCTTCCCCTTCTTTGAAGGTTTGGATCAGGGTATCAATAATCCCATAAAGGTTGGACTGAACCCGAGGAGAACCAGAAATAATCAAGGGAGTCTGGGCACTATCTAGAAGCACCGAATCAATCTCATCGACAATGGCGTAATTGAAGTCTGCTAAAAACTGGCCATCTGCAGAAGCCGTCAAGTTCTCTGTTAAATAGTCAAAGCCCAGACTAGTATTAGTCGTATAAATGACATCTGACCGGTAAATCTCCCGTTTGACTTCTGGATCTAATTCTTCGTCTTCTGATTGTTTCAAGGGAACTCCAACAGTCAAGCCCAAAAAGCGGTAGACCTGTCCCATCTCTTCTGCATCCCGAGTTGCCAGATAGGTATTGGTCGTAATAACCATGACCCCTTTGCCCTCTAAGGCATTGAGATAAACCGGCATAGTTGCCGTCAAGGTCTTTCCTTCACCGGTATTCATTTCAGCGACATTGCCTTGGTGGAGGACAATTCCTCCCATGACTTGCACGTCATAAGGAAACATGCCCAAGACCCGTTTATCAGCTTCCCGCGCAACCGCAAATGCTTCCGGCAAGAGATCATCCAAGGTCTCACCCTTAGCTAGACGTTCCCGAAATTCCACAGTCTTCTCCTGTAGTTGTCGATCCGTCAAGCGGGCCATGTCATCCTTCCAGCTATTGACTTCTTTTAAGATTTTTTTGATGTTTCTTAATTTAACGTAATCCAATGTAATCCTCTTTTTTTGCAGTGATGTTCGTCTATTCGAGAACTTCTGCTCCCTCAGACGATATTGGTTGAATCGTGAAATAGTGGAAGGTAAACTCTTGCAAACCTGCACTGAGCAAGCGTACTTCATAGGCGTATGCTTGATCTGGATAGGTAAACGGCAAGCGACCTTCTGCGGTTACTCGACGGCCAACGACCTCTCCAAAGCGATCTTTAAAGATGATTTCTACCATAACGGTATGAGCGGGAGTCGCTTCCATCGTGATAACCAGTTCATAATCTTGCTCTCTTTTGAGCAGGGGCAGACTCGGAATTTGACGAGTTGCGCCAAAATTTGTCTGCGAATGCCAAGTTTTCAGCACTTGACCAGATGGCATGAGGGGGTTCTGAAACTGAACGCTTCCTTGGGCAGTCGCCTGAATGGTCGACCCCCAAAGATAATCTGCTAGAACAGTATCGCCCCAGTAGATTCGTCTGCTTTCATTTTCTTTTATTTTTATCATTGGTTTCTTCCAAAGTCTCTTTCCATGATTTCTTTGTACTGGGTCACAAACCACTCAATGATCGGACCACTCGCATCATTGTGTCGACCGGCACGGCTAGTGCTGATAATACGAACCGGCAATTCATACAAGGCCTCTAAAATATCTGGATAAGCCTGCTGGTCATAGTCATCATCCCTCATATAGGCAAGGGCTAAAATCGTATCCTTGAAATCTGCCTGGTTAAACCGGTCCCAGAAACGTTGATTCAGCTGACCGATCCCTTCTTGCGACACTTGACCAATGATCAACTGCATCATATCTAGGGATGTTCCAAACTCATCTGGACGTTTAAATTTCAGATTGGCAGCGACATCCCCCAGGTTGACAATGGGTTTTCCGACCAAGATCGCATGAGGAGAATAAAGGGCACCATAGTAAAGGGCACCAAAGGTCCCCATGGACAAGCCTGAGAAATTCATATCTTTTGGCTCAAAGCCGAGCAAGTCCAAGTGCTGATCAATAAAGGCAGTGACTTGATTTTCCAATTCTTCTGAGCCCATATAGAAGGATCCACCTTCCAGTCTTGGGTCAGAAAAGAGAATAAAGGGACTCCCCATCGCACGCAACATCCCAAACCCTTCAAAACCTTCGGCCGGGCGATACCCAGAGAAATAAATGTTTAAAGGCGGCTTCATATCGCCAGGATGGAAATAAGCAAAAATTTCTTGGCGTTTGTGGTCCCGTAGCGTCTTAGCTCCTACGGTCATCTCTCCTAAAGGACCATGTGACAAGCGCTTATGCAAGGCTCCGATCGTAAGCGTCCCTTCTCCTTTTGCTTCCAGCGAAAAGGCTAGGTAATAAGGTTCTGCTCCATCCAATTCTAGTGGTTGTGCCATCTCTTCTTCTGAAAAGACTGCATCTTTGACCCACTCTCCCAGAGCACCAAAGCGGTAAAATTGAATCCGCAATTGCAGCTGACAGCTTGGATCTTTTTCATATTCCAACCAAAAATTGATGGGACGACTAGCATCATACACGTAGTTGTAGACCCACTGAGCAATCGGTGTAAACTCTTCACCGTAAGATCCATCTAACTTCAGAAAATGTTGCCCCAGCACCGTTTGCTGGCCAGCAAAATCCGGTCTCACTCGCAGGTCACGAACCGTAAAGGCATCTCCATATTGATTGTCGTATAAAAAGCGCTCTAAGACATAGAGAAATTGATGCTTGTTTGAGAAATCCCAGGACCTTGCTTGCTTGAGCCTTAAGAGGTGGGCCAATTCGTCAGAAGGCGCCTCTAGTTCATAGCTTTGATCATAAAAAACGGTATAAGGCTGGAAATAAGCCAGGTCTTCTCCTAGAGCTAGTAAATCTTCTGGCTTTTCTAGAATCAAGGCTTTGAATTTGGAGATTTCCTCTTCTTCCATATACTCTTTGAGCGATGGAAGAGCGGCAGCTTGAAAAAAGTGCCAGCCTAGTCCAGCAGGAAGCTCCACCTGATCTCGCCAACTGCTTGAGCCGATTTGGAGAATATGGGGTATTTGTAATTTTTTATCCATGACGTTCTTTCATCCATCCTTCCCATTTCTCGATCAAGCGTTGACCGGTGTATTCTTGAATTTTTTCGATCGAGTAGACCAAGGCTTCGTTCCAAGGCTTCAATTCCAATAAAAAGTGAGTAATCGCCTTCTCTAATTCCTTGTCTCCCTTTGATAAGACATAACCATTTTTCAAATGATCGACATATTCTGTCTGGACGCGGTTGACTTGAGGAATCCCAGCAGAGATCCCTGCAATCTGCGTATAGAGGTTGGGTTCCTCGCTTAAATCTACGATCAAGCGTGTTTTTTCCAACTCTTGAATAATGTCATTTTCATTTGAAAAATTCTTAACTACAAAGCGATAGTCCGGTGCGTCTTGTACAGACTCTTCATCGATGATCTGGTTTTCCCCAAGCCCTTCCATTTGGGCTGGTGATTGAACCAGATGCAAGTCCTGCTCGCTAGCGATCAATTCCTCGAGTTGCCCTTCTAATTCCTTAACACGCTCCGGTGATCCATTGTAAAATGCAAAAACAACTTCAAATAAAGGATGTTGCGCCAAGACCTCCAGAACCTTCTTGAGCTGGCTCTTACTTGGAAGCTCGGCTTCATTGACATAAAAGTAAATCTTCGATTCCTTGCGCTCCTGACTAGATCCCAAACGAAGGCGGGAGTCAAAAGAGGTAATCCGGTGTGTCTTTTGAGCCAAGCTAGGAGAAAAGACCCCAATCGCTTCTTTGGTTTTTTCACTATCTGTAATCAAGAGCTGGGCATCAATCATATCAAAATAGAGGGCAAAGTTTTCAGCAGATAAGGGCTGGCGATCCCCATAGAAGGACAAGACTTTCTTGACGCTACTTGCTGTATCCTGTAAAAAAGCCAAATTTGCTGGATGAGCAGCTAAGACCAACTGATCTCGTCCTGGTACCAAGGCTGCCAACTGTTCCTTCATCTTTTCAGCTACAACTTCTCCCATATTGGCATAGCTTTCTTTTTTGAAGGCAGGAAAGAAAGCTTCATTGACCATGACGGAGTGGTTCTCTTCGATCAACATCTCTCTCAAAACCCATTGCCCATCAAAACTCAGATACTCTTGGAAATAGGGTTTTCCCTCATTGTAGTAGATTCTACTAGAGATAAAGCCACGATCATCTAAGTACTCGATGTAGCTGATCTCGTCATTCTTATAACGGGTCAAAGAGAGAAGGTTTCCATCCACTCCCATATCAATTTTTGCTAGGTGGTGGCCCTTTCGAAATGCCATCACCAAAAAGGGAGTATAGGAAAAAGTGGTCTCACTCGGCCATTCGATGTCCTGAAGCTGAACTGGGCGCATAGCCAAATCAGACGGAACCTGTTGGATCTTATCAAAAATCGAAAGCACATCTGTCTCTAACAAATCTTGGCGGTGCAAAAAATAGCGCAGTTGTGGACTATATTGAGGCAGCAATAAGATCCGATCCATTTCTGCTTCTTGAAAAATACGAACTTGATTAATGGTATCGTCAAATTCAATGGACTCTCGCATCCAGTACCAAGGGGTAGCGGTTTGCTGCCAGATGCGGTCCGTTCCATACCAGGCTGGTACAAAATAATACATGGTTACTCCTAGAATATTCTTGTATAACGTTGATTCACACGAAGGGCACGAATTTCTTCTCGGATATTGTAAATCATCCCGACAAACATGAGGAAGGTTCCTGGAATCATGGTCAAGCGCAAAAGATCCTTATCCCATAACAAGAGAGAAAAAGGAAGCGCCGTGAAGAGGATCAGATACAAAGTCCCAAAAACCGTCAAGCGTAGCACAATTTTATTGATATAGCGACGTGTATCTGCTCCAGGATAGACATGATCGATATACTCGGAAGCCTTCATCATCTTATCTGCAATTTCTTCTCCATTCACATTGACAAAGGCAAAAGCAAAAGAGAGAAGGGCGATCATCAGAATGTAAAGAAGAATCCAAATCGGATCTCCCATCACCAAGTGTTTGGCTAAACGAGCAGCCCACTTGGCATTGGAATCCATTGACAAGATCAAGAGCATAGCATACTGAGGAATGGACACCAAGGTCATGGCGTACATGAAGGGCATCCCTCCTGCCGGGTTAAGCTTGATATCCAAAAAAGTATAACTTTTCAAGTTGTTGTGGATCCCTAATTTATTGACAGGAATCTGGTACTTAGAATATTCCACCAAGACTGCCACATAGACAAAAATCAAGATGAAAATCACACCCAGAACATAAGCGATTTCTGGGATATTATTGACATTTGAAAGGGTCTGCATCACGTCTTCTGGCAGGTACATAACCATCCCAGCCATCATGATCACAACAGAACTTCCAAGCCCCAAAGCGGCATTTAGATCGGAGAGCCAAACTAAAAAGAAGGCTCCGGCTACCATAATCATGGTATTGACCGCAATGACAAGCCCGGGGTTCAACCCTGTCTTCAAAGGGAGATACATGGCCACTGCCAAAGACTGGACGATGGCGAGCGCCAAGGTCACGTACATCTTTCGTCGCTCCACAATCTCCGTGCTGGTTTTTTCGAGGTTAAAGCGTTTTGAAACGGTAAACATCCGCCACAAAATCATGGAAGACATCCATGGGGATAGACCGATCGAAAAGATCGACATTCCGCGGAGGTTTCCCCCCATCACAGCGCTTGAGAGCTGCAAGCCCGTTGTCGTTCCCTCATTGAGTCTCAAGGCCTTTGATAAGTCAACAAAAGGCAGGGAAATTTTACTTCCCAAAACATAAATAAAGACGAAAAATATCGTCCAACAAAATCTCTTTCCTACTTCAGATCGTTTTAACATTTCTTTTAAACTTTCTCTTACTCATTTTGACTCTTTCACCAGGGAAACAGCCTTTAAATATGTGCCTTTAGAGCATTTTATCTCAACTTATTTTACCATAATTTGCGACTTTTCCAAACTCATTTGTCACTAATATTTGATAATATTTCAATTTCCCCATTTGGTACCGTATTCAACAAAAAATCCTTCAGATGTTTATCTGAAGAATCTTGTTTACTTGGATATTATTCTCCTAAAGCCATGATGGTATCGACAAATAATTTCTTTGTAAAATAGCCATTGCGGATCAAATAAGAAGTATATTGAGCCTTTCGGACCATTTGGGCATACTCTTCTTCTGTACAGTCTTGGACCAAACGATTGGCTTCTTCAAGACTGGAGGCTACAAAACCGAGCCCTTTTTCTCGAATATAGTCTGCATTTGACAAATAGTCTGGCACGACTACTGGAAGACCTGCGGATAAGTAAGTCGATAATTTGTAGGAAATATTTTCTTTGTAGTAATCTCGCTCATCCTCGGGGTTCTCTGAATTTCCCCAGACCAGCCCAAAACCACCCTTAGAAAGCTCCAAAAGCAACTCTTGCTTGGTTCGCCAGCCTTCAATATGGACCTTGGAATAATCAACTCCTTCAACTGGTTCAGTATAGACATGAAGGGGTGTCTCATATTTCCAGTCGATGATATGAGGGAAACGCGACGGATTTCCTGAGAAGATCAGTTTTTTCTCAAATTGCGGGGTATAGAGATCCAAACTGTGGGTCAAATCCCACAACTTTTGTACCACATATTTTTTAACAGTAAGCCCTTCTGATACTAGACGATGGTACATTTGCTCTGATGGAACAACGACCAGATCACTCTGATTGTACATGTCGATATAGTTGGGCATCAGGTAATAATTACTCTCAAACATAAGCGGTGGGACATCGTGGATAAACATGACCAACTTGGTTTGAAGGAGTTTTAACTTATCAACCAAACGGCGGTCCCACTCAATCCCATTCCAAGAAGGCGATTGAACGAAGACGATATCCCCAAAAGCAACGCCTGCTAAAATCCCATCCATTCGCGAGTTCAATTCACTAGCTGGTTCATTGCTATGATCATAAAAGTAGATCCCTAATTCATTGACCCCAAGCTCGCGAACGACATTCATGATATCGTTTTGGGCCATCAGAGCAACACTTTTTGAAGATTGCCCAAATAAATTTGTAAAATGGATTTTCATCTCTTTCCTCTGACTCTTCTTTTTTAATCCCATATTTTCTGAAGATATGAAGGCAAACAGAGCTTTTCACAAAGTAACCTTTTTCATATCCCTCAACGAAAACTTCCTCATTCATTATAACATATTTCCCAACTTCTTAGACATTCTAGATCAATAAAAGACCGGTTCATTCCGGTCTTTTAAGGTTTTATTTGCCATCTTTTTTCCGAATTCCTAAAAGGGCTAATCCAGACAGAAGAATGGAAGCTCCTGTAGCAAGAATATTAGATGAAGGATGGGCACCTGTCTCTGGAAGAGCAGGTCCGGAAGAGTGCGCCGCAGTTAGTGAGCTTGTGTCTGATGGAGATTCTGAGTAAGAGGTGCCAAACGAAGACACGACAGACTCCGAAGAACTGGTCACAGCAGAGAAACTTGACGCATAAGACACACTGATCCATTCAGAAATTTCCTGCGATAAGGATTGACTCTCTGTCGATGATGCGCTCATAGATTCTGAGACACTCGTCAAAGAGAATTCAGACACTGGCATCGACGTTGAAGCTGATTCGCTTGTTGAAAGGAGCGAAGTTGATTGGCTATAGGAGTCAGACTTCGATAACGAGGCTGACGCTAGAGATTCTGAATGAGATGCCCATTGTGAAGCAGATAGACTCTCTGAAACTGATCGAGAGAACGATCCAGACTCTGAAGCCTGCGATGCAGCTACGACATTAGAAGTTGAAGCTGATTCGCTTGTTGAGGCAGAAGTTTGAACTAACGAATCTGATTGACTCGCGGAAACCGAAGCTTGGACCAGTGATTCCGATTGACTCGCGGAAACCGACGCTTGTACCGACGACTCTGATTGGCTATTAGAGATCGAAGCTTGGATCAACGATTCAGACTGGCTCGCTGAAATCGACGCTTGGACCAGTGAGTCTGATTGACTTGCCAAAATCGAAGCTTGAACCAAGGATTCGGATTGACTCATTGAAACAGATTCAGACAGCTTTTTGCTCATCGAAATAGATTGCGACAAGGAAATCAGTTGAGAAACCACTTCTTCCGATCCAACCGCCGATGTTGACTGCGATTGAGACATAGAAATGGATCTAGACGCTAAATCAGATAAGGATACCGACTGACTCAACAAAACAGATTTCGAGGCTTTTTCAGACTCACTCTTAGATGCTGATTCAGAAGCTACTTTTGATTGCGATTCGGATTGACTGGCAGATACTGAGGTCTGAACCAAAGACTCTGATTGACTTGCAGAAATTGAGGCTTGTACCAGTGAGTCTGATTGACTGGCAGAAACAGATTCTTTAATCAACAATTCAGACTGGCTTGCGGAGACTGATGCTTGAACTTGTGACTCAGATTGGCTCGCTGAAGTCGATGCTTGAACCAAGGATTCGGATTGACTCCTTGAAACGGATTCAGACAGCTTTTCGCTCATCGAAATAGATTGCGACAAGGAAATCAGTTGAGAAACCACTTCCTCCGATCCAACCGCCGATGTTGACTGCGATTGAGACACAGAAATTGATTTGGATACCAAATTAGATAAGGATACCGACTGACTAAACAAAACAGATTTCGAGGCTTTTTCAGACTCACTCTTAGATGCCGATTCAGAAGCTACTTTTGATTGCGATTCTGATTGACTGGCGGAAATCGATTCTTGAATCAATGACTCTGATTGACTGGCCGAAACTGAGGCTTGAACCAACGATTCTGATTGACTCAATGATGTTGATTGCAAATCAGTCGATACTTGCGATTCCGACTGACTCATTGAATCAGAACGAGAAAAGGACATAGATTCTGTAATTTGAGACTTAGATTCGACATCAGAAGTAGATTGCGATTGACTTTCGGAAACTGATGCTTGAATCAAGGACTCAGATTGACTGGCGGAAACTGACTCTTGAACTAGCGAATCGGATTGACTCGCGGAAACTGATGCTTGAATCAGCGAGTCTGACCGACTGACAGATACTGATTCCTGAACCAATGACTCGGACTGACTTGCGGAAACGGATGCTTGAACCAAGGAATCAGATTGACTAGCTAATACGGATTCTTTGAGCAACGAATCGGATTGGCTAGACGATACAGATGCCTGAACCAACGAGTCGGATTGACTCGCGGAAACTGATTCTTGAATCAGCGAGTCTGACTGACTGACAGATACTGATTCCTGAACCAATGACTCGGACTGACTTGCGGAAACTGATGCTTGAACTAACGAATCTGATTGGCTTGCTGAGATCGATTCTTGAGCCAATGAATTCGATTCACTTGCCGAAACTGACTCTTGAACCAGCGAATCAGATTGGCTGGCAGATACGGATTCTTGTACTAACGAGTCTGATTGGCTAGCCGATACGGATTCCTGAAGCAACGACTCTGACTGACTCAACGAAACGGATTCTGACAGCTTTTTGCTCATCGAAATAGATTGTGACAAGGAAATCAGTTGAGAAATCACTTCCTCCGATCCAACCGCCGATGTTGACTGCGATTGAGACACAGAAATTGATCTAGATGCTAAATTAGATAAGGATACCGACTGACTCAACGAAACAGATTTCGAGGCTTTTTCAGACTCACTCTTAGATGCTGCTTTTGATTGTGAGTCGGATTGACTAGCTGATACAGATTCTTTAATCAATGACTCTGATTGACTCGCTGAAATCGACTCTTGAACAAGCGACTCAGATTGGCTTGAAGAAACTGATTCTTGAACCAAGGAATCAGACTGGCTGGCCGAAACGGATTCCTGAAGCAACGACTCAGACTGACTTGCAGAAACTGAGGCTTGAACCAACGAGTCGGATTGACTTGCCGATACAGATTCCTGAACCAAGGATTCTGATTGACTTGCCGATACAGATTCCTGAACCAACGAGTCTGACTGGCTGGCTGAAACGGACTCTTGAATCAACGACTCCGACTGACTTGCGGAGATCGATTCCTGGATCAACGAGTTGGATTCACTTGTCGAGACAGATTGTGACAAGGAAATCGAGGTTGAAACCTGTGAATCCGATTGACTGGAGGAGCTAGATGCCTGTGACAAGGAAACGGACTCACTGATCGAAACAGATTGAGAAGATGAAATGGATTCTGAAACTAGTGACTCTGAAGTTGAAATCGAGAAGTTTTGAGATTGTGAAGCAGATTCTGACGGTGTCATCTTCCGATAGTAATAATTCACACTCGTTAAGGGGTACGAATCTACTATTTTTTTGATCGTTTGTTTGAAGTTGGAAAAACCATCTGCTCCTTGAGGTGTTGCATCTTCTCCCACGACCATGGTCGTATTTTTATCGAGGTAGGCCGATTTTGGAAGTTCCGTGAATGGTTTTGGAACAGTATATTCTATTCCTGTTTTCTCATCTGTATAAGTAACTGTCTCCTTACTAGAGAACCAACCTGTAATATCCAACTCAAAATGTTGGTAATCTATTCGTTTTGGTGTGACATTTAGGAAGTAGTCCTTGTTTTTACTTTCAACTTTACGAGTTCCACCTAAATCTGAAAGGTTATCCGTATTATCTTGTTTAAATTCTTTTTCATAAACAAGTGTATATACATCGGTTACCTTAGCATTTCCTACATCACCACTACTAACATCATGTATTTTAGAAGGATCTAAAACATAGTAGCGAAGAGAATAATCACCATTTTGATTAAGGGTGACAACTTCACTTTTAATGAAATGCTCACGCGCATCCCCTAATAGTTCAATTCTTGATTTCCCATTCTTACTATTATCGAACACCCCACTTTTACGATTCGGGAACACGGTGTGCGCTGGGACCTGTACATAACCAGGAAATTCGCGTGGATTGGAAGCTGTATAATGCTGGCCTTCCAATCCGTAGATTCTATACTCTAGTAAGGATCTTTCTTTCCCCGTTGGTTCATATTGCCCATTAAACCATCTACCATTCGGGTCCACTTCTCTATAGAAGGTCGATTGTTGTCCCATCATAGATGGAATTTTGATACTAGGATACGTTCTAATCAATTGCCCCTGATTCTCAGGCGTCATGACATCATAAATACTCCGGAATAAGAAAGCCTGTTCCGGAATAAAATTCGTCAGCATTCCAAAAGTCCCATTACCTGTAGTAGGTTTCGAATTA
Source organism: Streptococcus sp. 27098_8_12 (assembly GCF_041432115.1). Lineage (NCBI taxonomy): Bacteria > Bacillati > Bacillota > Bacilli > Lactobacillales > Streptococcaceae > Streptococcus > Streptococcus sp. 27098_8_12. The sequence continues at coordinate 3,895 of NZ_JAPVZA010000027.1, read as the reverse complement.
AAAACCTTGTTCCCAAAGGGAGCCTGACCAATCAGTACTTCTTTTGGTAATTGAATATCTTGGCCATATCCTTCTGGAGATACAGTTTGTGAAAAAATTTCAGCCCCATCTGATTTTCGGACAATGCGGAAATAGACATCCATTGCCTTATGCTTTTCCGGATCTATCTCACTGATATCAATCGACATGGTCGCATAGTAACCAAGTGACTCTCCTTGTTTATTCACAAAGTCCCAAATACCAAATGTATAACGATTGGTGTAGGGTTCACCTAAGAAATTTTTCAACTCTTCAGGCGAAAATCTTAAGAGATCTTTATCTAGATGAGGATCCTTAGCATATCCTGGTGTGTCAAGTGTAGGATCTTCTACACTCGCACCATTGGGATCTTCTGGGTTCGGGCTCATATCCAATACATCATCAGCCAAGTATGTTTCCTCAGCTAGTGGAGCCAGCTGAGCAGAGATCGCAGGTTTCCCATCTACATTTGTATTTCCCACAAAACCTGCTGCTGTCAAGGTCATCATCATCTCATCGACAGCTTTCTCCAAACGATCGCGCTGGTCAGCATAAGCTTGAGCACTGGCATTGGTATGGATCAAGTTATTACTTGCAGTCACTTCGGCCTGCACTTTGTTAATGACCGCTTCGACCACTGCTCGGCGATCGGTGTCCGTCATTTTAGATGCGTAATTCCCTGCAATTTCTTGAAGCAATTCAGCTTCAGAGGTATTTTGTTCCAAAACAACGGCTTCTTCTAAACTAGTCGGCTCTTCAACAACTACCTCTGACTCTAGAGCTTGAGCAGACTCACTAAGTGCCGTTGATAATGCAGTTGATCCAACTTCGCTCAAGGACAAAGAAGTAGATTCACTGATCGAAGTAGATACACTCACAGATGTAGAAAGGCTAGTTGATCCTGAAACAGAGATGGATTCTGAGGGCTGGCTTGAAGTTTTTGCTAAAACCACACTATCCACTTCTGCCAAGGTTTCCTCTTTTGTCTCAGAAACCGTTGGTGCAAGTGATGTTGCATCCTCCGCCCTAGCTGTCGTAGCAAGCACAGCACCACCAAAAACAGTCCCTACCGTAATCAAACCCTTTAAGAAGGCTTGGCTATGCTTTTGACTTTCTATTTGATCTTGCTGTACGTTGGCAATGATGGTCTCCTCCACTTGCCCACGCACCACGCGAAAGAGGCCTAGAGCAGCTGTTGATGCTCGAAGCCAATTTTTTCCTGATTTAATTAATTTGAAGCGTACGACACGATCTGTTTCACGAAAGTTTCCTTTTGAACGCTTAAATTGCATGATATTCCCCTTACATTGTAGTCATTATTCATTATACAGCAATACTACGTAGATTCAAGTAATTTGCTACAAAAAACTTATATATTATCGTTTAATTTTCAAATTTTTTTGTAACACATTAAAAATACTTCATTCTACTAGAAAAAAAGTGAATCTCCTATGAGATTCACTCGAAAAAAATGATATTTCCTACTAGATCAGTTCCCCTTCTTTTTACGTCGGGTAAGTCCAGCAATTCCAGCTAACCCTGTAACTACTCCGAGAAGAGCTGATGTTACAGATCCTGTTTCGCCAGTATTTGGAAGGGCCACAGATTGGCTGTGTTTTTGTGATCCACTTGCTGATTCTGATGCAGACATTGATTCTGAACGAGAAATTGATTGGCTCATTGAGTTAGAGTATGAACCGCTATCAGATGTCGATCCTGATTGTGATTGACTCACTGAAACTGAAGTACTTACTGATGTTGAAGTTGATTCAGGTGCATAGGTACTCAATGAGGCTGACTCAGATGCAGATACTGATGTCGAAACTGAAAGCGAAGTAGAGACTGACTGGCTTTCTGATACTGAACTGCTCAACGATGCTGACAATGATTCGGAGGTCGAGATTGATTCAGATGTTGAGACTGATTCTGAGGTAGACGCTGACACAGACGTTGATACTGATTCCGACGCTGATACTGATTCTGAGGTTGAAACTGACTCAGATGTAGATGCCGACTCTGAAGTAGACACTGATTCAGAAGTTGACGCTGACTCGGACGCAGAGGCTGATTCAGATGTTGATGCTGACTCAGAGGTTGAGACCGACTCAGAGGTTGAGACCGACTCAGAGGTAGAAACTGATTCAGACACTGAGACCGACTCGGACGTTGATACTGATTCAGAGACTGAAACTGACTCGAATGCCGAGACTGATTCGGACGTTGATACTGATTCGGATGTTGACACCGATTCAGACGTAGACACTGATTCGGATGTTGATACTGATTCGGATGCAGAAACTGATTCGGATGTTGACACCGATTCAGACGTAAACACTGATTCGGATACAGATGCCGATTCAGAGGTAGACACTGATTCGGATGTTGATACTGATTCGGATGCAGAAACTGATTCGGATGTTGACGCTGACTCGGACGCAGAGGCTGATTCAGAGACTGAGAATGATTCTGATGTTGACACTGACTCAGACGCCGAAACTGATTCAGAGGTTGAGACAGACTCGGATGCAGAAACTGATTCTGAGGCTGAAACCGATTCGGATGTTGACACCGACTCAGACGTTGAGACAGACTCAGATGATGATACTGATTCAGATACAGAAACCGATTCGGATGTTGACACCGATTCAGACGTTGATGCTGACTCGGATGCTGAAACTGATTCAGAGGTTGAGACTGATTCTGATGTTGAGACTGATTCTGAAGCAGATGCTGATTCGGACGCTGACACCGATTCAGAAGTTGACGCTGATTCAGAAGTTGACGCTGATTCAGATACAGAAACCGATTCGGACGTTGACACTGATTCTGAGGTCGATACAGATTCAGAGGTTGATGCTGATTCTGAGGTTGAAACTGACTCAGACGCTGACACTGATTCAGATGTCGATACAGATTCGGACGTTGATGCTGACTCCGATGCAGAGACTGATTCGGACGCAGAGGCTGATTCTGATGCCGATTCTGACGCTGATACTGACTCGGATGTTGATGCCGATTCAGAGGTTGAGACTGATTCAGAGGCTGACGCTGACTCCGATGTTGATGCCGATTCTGATGTAGATGCAGATTCAGAAGTAGACACTGATTCTGATGTTGACACTGACTCGGACGTTGACACTGATTCAGATGCTGATACCGACTCAGACGCTGAAACTGATTCTGAGGTAGATGCTGACTCGGATGTCGATACTGATTCAGAGGTTGAGACTGATTCAGAGGCTGACGCTGACTCCGATGTTGATGCCGATTCTGATGTAGATGCAGATTCAGAAGTAGACACTGACTCTGATGTTGACACTGACTCGGACGTTGACACTGATTCAGATGCTGATACCGACTCAGACGCTGATACCGACTCAGATGCTGAAACTGATTCTGAGGTAGATGCTGACTCGGATGTCGAGAATGATTCAGAAGTCGAAACGGACTCGGATGCTGATACTGATTCCGATACAGAAACAGACTCGGAAGTCGACACCGATTCAGACATTGATACAGATTCTGATGTAGATGCTAACTCGGATGTCGAGACTGATTCTGACGTAGACACTGACTCAGAGGCTGACGCTGATTCGGACGTTGATACTGACTCAGAGGCTGACGCTGATTCGGACGTAGACACTGACTCAGACGCTGACACTGATTCGGACGTTGATACTGACTCAGAGGCTGACGCTGATTCAGACGTTGATACTGATTCGGACACTGAGACTGATTCGGACGTTGATACTGACTCTGACGTTGAGACCGATTCAGACGCTGACACTGACTCAGACGCTGATACCGACTCAGACGCTGACACTGACTCAGAGGTTGAGACTGATTCGGATATTGATTCAGATTCTGATGTTGACAA
>NZ_JAPVZA010000026.1:0-22768 GCF_041432115.1 Streptococcus sp. 27098_8_12 | reverse complement strand
CTTATAGGATATTTTCATATTCATCGCGGACAGATTGAGGCCAGACACTAGTTTGGACTTCACCGATATGTTTCTTACGAAGCAAGAACATAGCCAAACGAGATTGTCCGATCCCTCCACCAATTGTAAGTGGGAAAAGACCATTTAACAAAGCTTTGTGCCACTCTAATTGGAGACGATCCTCGTCCCCTGTGATCGCAACTTGGCGGCGAAGCGTATCTTCATCGACACGGATTCCCATTGAAGACAACTCAAAGGCTGAACCTAGAACGTCATTCCAGACTAGGATATCACCATTCAAGCCCTTGTAGCCATTTTCAGACTCTGTTGTCCAGTCATCGTAGTCAGGTGCACGGCCATCGTGTGGTTTGCCATCTGCAAGCTCTCCACCAATCCCGATCAAGAAAACGGCTCCGAATTCTTTGGCAATGGCATTTTCACGCTCTTTTGGAGTTAAATCTGGATAGCGTTCCACCAACTCTTCTGTGTGAACGAAGGTAATTTGTTTTGGAAGAACTGACTCAATGTCATAGCGCGCTTCTACTGCAAGTTCTGTTAAACGAATCGCCTTGTAGATTTTTTCAACCGTTTCTTTGAGGTAGGCGATATTGCGTTGACCATTTGGGATGACTTTTTCCCAGTCCCATTGGTCTACATAAACAGAGTGGATAGCGTCTAGCGAATCTTCATCTGGACGAAGAGCCTTCATATGGACAAAGAGACCTTCTCCTTCGCCAAAACCAAAACGTGCCAAGGTATGGCGTTTCCATTTTGCGAGTGAATGCACGACTTCATAAGTCTCATCAGGAATTTGAAGGACCTTTACAGATACCGGATGTTCAATCCCAGAAAGGTTATCCTGCATCCCGTCTCCGACCTTGCTCAAAATTGGCCCTTGGACTTCAATGATGTCCAATTTATCTTTTAAATATTGTGTGAAAGTCGTTTTAACAAACGAAATTTCTTTTTGTTGGTGTATAAAACTTTTTTTCATATAGTTCCTCATTTATAGACATTTTAGAAATGATTATACTCTTTTTTCAATCAAAATCAAGTCTTTTCATTCGTTTTCAACTGAATTTTTCTCTTGCAAAAAGAATTCATTTTTGATAAACTGTATGTAACTTTTAAAACGTTACATAGGAGAAGCGACATGTTTGATGCAAAAAAACTAAAAGAACGACGCCTAGAAAAAGGCTTGACCCAAGCTGATGTCTACGAGGATCTCAAGATTTCTCGCAAGACTTACTCCAGTTGGGAGAATGGCTTAGCAGAGCCACACGAAAAAAATCTCAGGAGGTTGGCCAAGCGCCTCTCCGTTAAAGAGGACTACTTTATTAACAAAGACTCCGCACTCTACACCTACCCTTTATTAACCCCACCTCATCAAAAGAAAGTCGACCAGTTGGCCAGCCAGTTATTCGAACAGCAGCAAAAAGTTGTTTCCTTGACAGCTTATAAGGTTCTTTCGATTGAGCTGGCAGCTGGTTTGGGACACACCTTTTATGACAACGAAACAGACTATGAAACCGTCTATTTTGACCAAAAGATCCAGCACGATTTCGCTTCTTGGGTATCAGGTGATTCGATGGAACCTCTCTATCCCAATGGCTCTGTTGCCCTCATGAAGCAGACTGGCTTTGACTATGATGGGGCTGTCTACGCCCTCATCTGGAATGGAAAAACTTACATCAAGAAAGTCTATCGGGAGGCTGAAGGCTTGCGCTTAGAATCCATCAACCCTGACTACGATGATTTATTTGCTCCTTACGAAGACGAGCCAAAAATCGTCGGCATTGTGGTCGGGCATTTTCTTCCGCTTGAGGTGTAAATATGCTATTTGATTATTCACGTGAGCCTCATTCTGATATTGCTTTTGTGGATATGAAAAGTTTTTATGCCAGCTGTGAGTGTGTCCGTCTGGGCCTAAACCCCCTGACCACTTCTCTTTGCGTCATGAGCCGGAGCGACAATTCTGCTGGTCTGATTTTGGCCAGCTCTCCCGTTTTCAAACAAGTCTTTGGCAAGAAGAATGTGAGCCGGAGCTACGACCTGCCTTTTGATCTCAAGACCAGAAAATTCAATAGCTACGTCGCAAAAAAACAAGGATTGCCGACGGATCCAGGCTTTATTGCATCCATTGAATCCTGGGCCAAGAGGACCCTGATTGTGCCGCCACGCATGAATGCCTACATTCAGGTCAATATGGAGATTCAGAAGGTTTTTCAGGAGTTTGCGGCACCGGATGATATTTTCCCTTACTCGATTGACGAAGGCTTTATCGATCTGACTTCTTCCTTAAATTATTTTATTCCAGATTCATCCCTCTCGCGAAAGGAAAAACTGGACCTTCTTTCTGCCAGGATCCAAAAAAGAATCTGGCAGGAAACTGGAATCTATTCTACCATCGGCCTCAGCAACGCCAATCCCCTTCTTGCCAAGCTAGCCTTGGACAATGAAGCCAAGCATTGCCGAAATATGCGCTCCAACTGGTCTTACGAAGACGTAGAAAGCAAGGTCTGGAAGCTGCCCCAGCTCACTGATTTTTGGGGCATTGGACGTCGCACTGAAAAACGATTGCAAGGGATCGGGATCACGTCGATTGCCGAACTGGCCCAGGCTCACCCAGATCTCTTAAAGAAAGAATTTGGAGTCATGGGGCTGCAACTTTGGTTCCATGCTCATGGCATTGATGAAAGCAATGTCCACAAGCCTTATCGTCCGAAGTCACGAGGCATTGGTAACTCTCAAATCTTGCCCTATGACTACCATCTACAAGCTGATATTGAACTGGTGTTTCGGGAGATGGCTGAACAGGTGGCTATTCGCTTGCGACGGAAAAAAAAGAAGACCCAGCTGGTCTCTATTCATGCCTCCTACTCCAAAATCGAGGGGCTTCCGTCCATTCACTGCCAGCAAAAGATTGAGCCCACCCAATCCACCAAGGTTTTATCCGACACGGTTCTGCGGCTCTTTCGCTCCAAGTACGAAGGAGGCGCCATTCGGCAGATCGGCATTTTTTATGGAGAACTTGTCGAAGAGTCTCTTCAACTCTTTTCTCTCTTTGATGACCCAGTAGCCCTAGAAAAAGAGGAGAAACTTCAGCAGACCATTGACCGCATTCGGGACCAATTTGGCTTCACCTCTCTTCAGAAAGGCTCCTCACTACTAGAAAACTCACGCGCCATTGCACGCAGTAAACTAACAGGCGGACATTCCGCAGGAGGCTTAGATGGATTAACATGATTGACCGTTCTTATCTCCCTTATCAATCCGCTCGCGAATTTCAAGATCGTGGCATGGCCAAATGGGCCGGCTTCTTTTTATCCGAACACACAACTGCCCTGCAGACAAAAGAAATTGACCGCAGTCAGCTCACGGTTCTTCCACTTGCTGAACAGATCCAGCTCCTGGAGCAGGCCTTTCAACAACAAACGACGATCTCGATCACAACTCTAGAGGGGAATCAATTTGCAACCTACACAGGTTCGATTCACACCTTATCTGCTTCTGAGCTTCTTCTCAAAAGCGATGGCCACTACCACCGTCTCCTCGTAGACTCTATCATTTTTATTGAATCTGAGGAAACACCGTATGAAACCTATTCAGACTAAACACGAATTACAATTTGATTATTTTTCGGAGAATTACCACCAATTTGAGACGGACTTTTACAAGTGGGCCGCTACTTCTACACCGCTTGTCTTTTTAGAAGACGATATTCTCCACTCTATGGCAGCAGGCCAGCGAAACTACTTTCGTCTTCACCACACCAAAAGTCGGGATCATCGAGACCATTATTTCTATTTTAAGGTTTCCACACTCTCCCAATCACCCCTGACCCGTATTTACGCTTATACAGGACATCACTTACAAAAGATAGATCCTCATCAGACAGAGAAAAAGGATAGCTTGATCTGAGAAGCTATCCTTTTTCTTGATTTATGGGATTCACTACAGTCCTTACGAGTGATTAGAATCCATCTACGTTGGTGTAGATTTTTTGTACGTCCTCGTCGTCTTCAAGAACGCTGTAAAGTTTTTCAAATGTTTCCAAATCTTCACCTGACAACTCAACTTCTGATTGAGGAATCATTTCCAATTCTGTTACTTGGAATTCTTCGACACCTGATTCACGCAAAGCAACGATCGCTTTGTGAAGATCAGTTGGAGCAGTGTAGACTGTGATCGTTCCTTCTTCTGCTTCGACATCATCTACATCAACATCTGCTTCAAGCAAAAGCTCAAAGATGGCATCGGCATCATCACCAGCAAAGACGATAACTCCCTTGTTGTCAAAGAGGTAAGATACAGAACCTGAAGCTCCCATGTTCCCACCGTTTTTACCGAAAGCAGCACGGACATTGGCAGCTGTACGGTTAACGTTTGACGTCAAGGTATCAACGATCAACATCGAACCATTTGGTCCGAACCCTTCGTAACGTCCTTCTGTAAAGGTTTCGTCAGTGTTTCCTTTTGCCTTATCGATCGCTTTATCAATAACGTGTTTTGGCACTTGCGCTTGTTTCGCACGGTCAATAACGAATCTCAAAGCAGTATTTAGTTCTGGATCTGGTTCACCCTTTTTAGCAGCTACATAGATCTCCACACCAAATTTAGCATATACTTTTGAGTTGGCACCATCTTTGGCAGTTTTCTTGGCAACAATATTGGCCCATTTACGTCCCATGAGGATTCTCCTTAAATTTTTTCAAATTATTTTCAATCTTTAACATTATATCACAAATCATCGAAGTTAGACTAGATTTTTCTATTTTTAGAAAGGGGATTTTATAGGAATTTTCTTCGAGTTGGGAATTTTAAATAGCTATCCTAACTATCAAAAAGATCCTCTTTTAAAGACTTAATAATGATCTTTAAAAGAGAGGAAAGCGACACCGGACTCATCTAGCATATAAATCAGGCGATTCTCTGCATCAATCCGTCTTGACCATGCTCCTTGAAAGTCATATTTCAAAGGCTCAGGCTTACCAATCCCTGCAAATGGATCCCTTTGGATCTCCTTAATCAGGCTATTGATTCGCTTCAGTGTTTTTTTGTCCTGACTTTGCCAGTAACAATAATCCTTCCAGGCATCTTCTGTAAACTTGAGTAACATCTGTTACCCCTCAATCTCATGGAGTTGAACCTGACCAGCTCGGACTTCTGCCATGCCCCGCAAGACCTTATCTGACAATTCCTTGTTCTGAGCTAGTCTCAGGGTTTCTTGTAGGCTATCCCACTCGCTCTTAGAGATGACCACAATATCTTCGTCTGGATTCTTATTCACGACCGTCAAAGGCTCAAACTCATCATTCACCTTCTTCATATAATCCTTCAAATGATTGCGGAATGTTGAATAAACGACTGCTTCCATTGCCATACCTCATTCTACCTCTTTTCTTTTATTATACATGAAAAAGAAAAACTTGTCAGGAACTTGTACAAGTTTTTCCCTCTTCACTTAATTATTCGTAAAAAGTTTCTAAATTTGGTAAAAACAAAAAAATCCAATGTCTAAAAAGATTTTTTAGACATTGGATAAACACTGTTTCCGTGCATCATAAACTTCTTGCCTTACGTGAATGTGGGCAGAGAAAATTTACGTCAGACCTTTTATTCTTCCACTCTCACTGGCACTCGACCCCAGATCTGTTCTGGCAATTGGGGATGGCCTAGCTGATACACCTGATCGGCTTGCTGGGTCAAGTCATCCCAAGGCTCCTTACCGATTCGAGTCACGATTTCTACTGATTTTTTCAAGCCTTTGAGGTGAGCTTGTCCCTTTGCGGAAAATCCTAAGACATGAATGGCATCGGGAAGAGCTTGATCCATCGCCCCTACCAAGATGTAGGTCAAGATGCGGCGCACACGTGCCTTGGTATAGCGCTTGGTTGCGACTTTCTCCACCAGGTCTTCCACAGAACTAGCACTTCGAATCGCATCCTTTATCCGATTGGCTATTTCTTCATTGACTTGAAAAATCTGTGTCAGATCCGGATGGGTTAGGATTTGATAACGGAGCAGTTGGTCATAATCCTCCCAAGATACCTGTGGAGCCGACTGAAAGAGTTGGCTATTAGGCATGAATTTAGCGACAAAGTCCTGATCTTCCTTGTGTAGGCGTAGACTAGTGGCAGAAGCATAAGCCACCTCTTTTTCTTCTGAATGGTAGCCTGCACCTTGCCGTTGGATAGCCTTAAGCGCAAGCCCCTTTCCAACACAAGCCTTGGCATAGGCCAACCCCAGAATATGATTGGGAGTATCCCCTGTGAACTCCACTCCAGCAAAGGTTTCCCACATTTTTTGGGTCTTTTGTGGATAGGATAAATCATCTGGAAGATTTCGCAAGAAAGCTTCCATTTCCGCCTCATTCTCCGAGTAGACTGTCGCAATCGCTTGGTAATCTAAGACTTCTTCTGTCCCAAAGGTCAATTGGTCGATTCCTAGACGGGATAAGATTTCTACCGCTCCCTTGGCAAAATGATCAGCCGACTGAACAGCCACGAGAAAGGGGAGCTCGACCACCAGGTCCGCTCCATTTTCCAAAGCCATCTGCGCCCGTGTCCACTTATCTACAATGGCAGGCTCGCCACGTTGAACAAAATTCCCAGACATGACCACAATCTTCAGCCCTTCTGCCTGTTTGAGCAGGTACTTGTGACCATTGTGAAAGGGATTAAATTCTGCAATAATACCTGTAACTGTCATGTTTTCCTACTTCTGTGCTACGAAGAACCAACGTTTGCTAGTCTTTGTTGGCTCTTTGTCCTCAAAGTCTGCGTAGAGTTTAAAGGATTTAAAGCCAGCCTGCTCCAATAAGATGTCATAGGTTAAAACTTCATAGGTACGCTCCTCATGAACTTCATCGTGCCGACTAAAGCTGCCATCCTCTTCTTGGACAAAGAAGGTTAACTCATGGACGATCGAGTGAGGGGCTGCATCCTCATAGGTATCCCAGAGCATGGCAAAGTCTTCTGCGTTTTCGTGGTAAGAATAGCCTGGGAAGACCTCATCCGTCTGATAGGTCGAATGGACATCAAAGATAAAAACACCATCTTCATTAAGGGCATTGTAGACTTCTCTGAAGACATCCCCTACTTCTACCTCGTCTTGCATGTAGCAGATAGAATCTGAATAGCAGGTCACGAAATCATAAGTGCCTGCTTGCGACAGGTCCAGCATATTGCCCTCGATAAAATCAATTTTCTGCTTGGCTGAAGCAGCTCTTTTTTCAGCAATTTTCAGCATGCCAGCACTCAGGTCTAATCCTGTCACATCAAAACCAGTTTGAGAAAAGCGAACAGACTGGATCCCTGTCCCACAAGCCAATTCCAGTAATTTTTTCTTATCTTTTGTCTTTGGGAGATGCCGGAGGGAAAAATCCGTCCATAAGTCATACAGACTATCATCCATGACCGCATCGTAGACCGCCGCAAACGTTTCATAAGTCGCCATATTCATGATACCAAGTCCGCCCGTAATCCGATAGAAAATTAGGAGCACGACGATGGAGCTAAGCTCCAAGGAGAGCTATCTATTTTCCGAGGATTACAGGACGGGTTCAAACCCTTTCTAAGATACAAAGAGCCTTAAAAGCAAAGAGAAAATAGGAAATTTTCTGCCGTATCGTCAGATACAAAGGAAGTTACTCTTTTTCTCACAGCTTTTAGCTCGTGTTCAATTATCAAATTAACCAAACACGAGGCCCCATCCTTTCTTTCCATAGAATTTCAATTTAACCAACAAAACTCAGTTGCTACCAACTGAGTTTACCTGCTTATGCTAGGGCTGCTGAAAGATCGACAGCACTTGCTTCATGCCATAGCTTTTCTAGGTTATAATGGGCACGCATTTCTTCTGAGAAGACATGGACCACCACACTACCTAAGTCAAGAAGGACCCAACCACCAGCTGAATCACCTTCGACGTGGCTGGCATTGCCACCAGCTTCAACGACCTTCTCGCGAATATTTTCAGCAATAGCTTCCAACTGACGGCTGTTCATAGAGCTTGCGATGACAAAGTAGTCTGTCACGCTGGTCAAGCTTTGAACATCCAAAGCGACAATGTCTTCTGCACGCTTTTCATCTGCTGCTTTGACAACTAGTTCAAGTAGTTCTTTTTCTTTCATGTAATCCTCTTTCCTTAAAAAATTGATTTGTAATCTAAGACATCCGCAAAACGTTCTGCCCAAATGTTCTCATAAAATTCATTAAGCGTTTCTGCCGGAATATCCTCTCCATCAAAGGTTGTGACAGCTCCTTCTGGAATGACCAGTTTGTAGCCGTATTCAAACCCCACTTTGACGGATGTATCGACACAATATTCTGTCTGCATACCACACAGGACCAGTTGTTCAATCCCTTGTTGATCCAAGTATTCTTTTAATCCTGTCTCTTTAAATATGCTATTGTATCGCTTCTGAAATACCTTTTCATTCTCCTCTCTTTTCAACAGAGGAGATAATTGCCAATCTTCCGAGGTTAAAGCCTCTGGCGTTTCAATATGCTGAATGTAGATGATTTCAATCTGCTGTTTTCTTGCCTGATCTTGTAAATAAGCGATCTTCTCTAGGAGCTTTTCTGTCTCAAAACCTGTTTCCACTAAGATATTTTGTACATCAATAATGATAAAAGCTGTCTTCACTCACTACTCCTCTTTCAAATACTTCACAAAGGCGTTATAGGTTTCAAGGGTTTGGGGATAAATGGGCAATCCTTGGTGGGCTAGGTGTTCGACCGTGCGAGCCGTCTCATAGGCCACGGCACGATCCAAGGAGACTTGCGCAATGTCGCGCGCTTGATCTACCCCTGGGAAATCCCGATTGTGTTCAATATAATCTGCCACATAGACAATCTTGTCTAAGGTTGACATCTGTCCACTCCCCACTGTGTGAATCTCAATACTGCGAAGAATAGCTGGATCTGTCAATCCGAGATCTTCTTGGATCTTGTAAATCCCGACCATCCCATGCCAGACATTGTTGCCCCAGTTTTTTAACGCTGGATCTAGCTCATAGCGATCAATCAAGTCCAAAAATTCCTGATCCGATAATTTCTTGGCATAGTCATGTAACAAACCTGCTAGACTAGCCTGCTCTTCATCGGCCCCATAGCGTTTGGCCAAGTCACGCGCAGCCTTCTCAACCCCTAAACAGTGGGTTAGCCGCTTTTCTGGCAGGATTTGACGCATTTTTTCAAGCAAGACCTCACGAGAAAAGCCTAGATAGTTTTCATAGGTCATTGATACAATCCTTCTTTCTTGATGTAGTCCAAGACTGGTTTTGGCAACATAAAATTCGGCGTCCGGCCTTTGGCTACAAAATCACGCACCATACTAGAGGAGATGTCCATTAGGGGAACATCCACCCAGATCACCGGATAAGAAGTCCCTGCCTTATAGCGTGGTCGCTGTACTCCGACAAATTGCACAATCTCCACCAATTCATCAATACGATGCCATTTGGGTAAATAATCCACCATATCTGCACCAATAATGAAGTAATAGTCTGTGTCTGGATCTCGTTCATTGAGCAAGAGCATGGTATCGTAGGTATAGGAAATCCCTTTGCGCTCGAGCTCAATCGTCTCGATTTCCAGACCTTCAATGCCTTCAATGGCTAATTCCAGCATCTTGAGGCGATGGTGCTCTGAAATCGTCCCCTTGGCATCGACATGCGGTGGCTCATACTCAGGCATCAAGAGCACCTTATCTAACCCTAATTGTTGGCGCACTTGATCCGCAACGACCAAATGGGCATTATGGACCGGATTGAAATTCCCACCCAAAATACCAACTTGTTTGCGTTTCTTGTCTTTGATCTCTGGCTCTAACTCTACCTTGGTAAAGGGAGTCAATAGTTCAATTGCCATAGGTTTGCTCTCCTCAATGTCTTAGATTTCTTTTACTTTGACTGAAATCTTCCGGTTTTCTTTTTTGCTTGATTGTTTATACAAGATGAGGATTCGTCCAATTTTTTGAACCGTATCCACACCGATTTCTTCTTCCAAGATTTCTGCTACTTCATGGATGTTTTCATCCGTATTTTGAAGAAGGGTCACCTTGATCAGTTCGCGAGCGTCTAGCGCTTGACGAACACTGGTTTTGATTTGGTCATTGAGCCCATTTTTCCCAATTTGGATAATGGGGTTGAGGCTGTGGGCTTGGCTATTGAGGAAAGCCCGTTGTTTAGATGTTAATGTCATGCTTTACTTCCTTTTTTTTTGATAGTTATTTTAAGTGGTGGGGACGGTCGGAACTAATTTTTCAAAGATCTCATCTTTGAAAAATGGATTTCCTTACCTCAAAATGGAGCCTTGGTCTCCATTTTGCCCTTGCCAATCGATCGATTGGCAACTACACCACGGCAATAACGATCCCTATTTGAGCTCACTTCGTTCACTCTTCATTTTCATTCTATTTCATATTTTTAAATAATAGCTTTGCGGGTGACGACGGCGACGCCATCTGGTGCCCACACAGCTACTTTGGCTTCCCCATTGACGCGGATCCAGCCGAGTCCAGAGATGACAAGATCTGTCTTGTCCTTAATGGTAAACTCATGAGAAACCAAGGGTGGGAACTCTTCTTTTTCTTTGCTATTAGGTGGAGTTAGCAAGCCACCGACATGCTTGTCATAAAAGGCGGTCGCTCCTTCGAGCTTGGTTCGGTGAAGCTTGAGTTCGTTATCAAAGAAGGCGGTGAAACCTTGCTTTTCTCCCTTAATAAAGTCAAAGCGTCCCAGACCACCCAAGAAGAGGGTTTGCTCTGGATTGAGCTGATAAGTCTTAGGCTTGATTTCCTTTAAAGGGCTGACATACTTGAGATTTTTTGCTGTCAAGTAATGAGCCATCTGGTGGCGATGGATAATCCCTGGTGTATCGTAGATGTAGGATCCATCATCCAGTGGGATTTCAATCTTGTCCAGTGTCGTCCCTGGGAAGCGAGAAGTCGTGATGATATCCTTGTCTCCAGTGATTTCTTGGATGATTGCATTGATGAGGGTCGATTTCCCAACGTTGGTCACACCCACCACATAGACATCACGTCCCTTGCGGTACTGTTCAATCTTCTCCATTAAGTCCTTGATAGCACTCTTGTTTTGAGCAGAGGTGAGGACCACATCGACAGGACGCATGCCTTCTTCGTGGGCCCGCTCCATCAACCAATGGGTCACCTTGCTATCCTTGACAGACTTAGGCAAGATGTCCTTTTTATTTCCGACTAAAAGGACATCATTACCTGCTACAAAGCGTGGTAGACCAGGGATAACGGATCCATTAAAATCAAAAATATCCACTACATTGACCACGAGAGCATCACTATCTCCTACTTCGTGAAGGAGTTTTAGGAAATCATCATCTGTCAGATGCACATCTGTGATTTCATTGTAGTGACGGAGACGGAAACAGCGTTGGCAATAGACTTCGCCTGTTTCCAAGCCCTTTTCAAGAGCTGATTGGGGAGTATAGCCTAGCCCCTCTTTGTTTTCTGTCTGAATGGGGGCTCCACAGCCAATACAGAATAATTCTTCCATTCTTAAATTCCTTTTTTATATACAATTGGACCATATTTTTCGGCCATTTGCTTCATAACCCGGCGTTCACGTGCCCGGTTGATCTGCGTCTTGATCGAGTCATGCTCAACCAAAGGCTTGACCAAAATCGAGCGAATGCCTGCACGATGGGCAGCCCGGATATCCGTCATCAGTTGATCCCCGACCATGACCACTTCATTTTTCTCATAGTGGAAACGTTTGAGGGCCCGATTAATCCCAAAAGTAAAGGGCTTAAGCGACCAGGCTTCATAGTCAATATCAAATTTCTCAACAGCGCGCTTGACCCGTTTGGGACTATTATTAGACACCACGATAACCCGAATCCCTCCATCACGAAGGTCGTGCAACCACTGGCGCATTTCGGGAGTCCCATCCGGGTTATTCCAAGCAATCAAGGTATTATCCAAATCCACAAGGACCGCCTTGATACCCTGTTTTTTCAAGTCTGCAACGGTGAGATCATAGGCTGCTTCCACCGCAAAATCTGGTTTGTAATTTTCGATTGACACGTTTTTCTCCATTTTTTATACTCCTTTCATTGTAGCATAAAAAGGCCCATTTTGCACCCGCTTCACGACTAAAACAGCGACAGACTCCAATCAGGTCGCTTTCACTACTCAAAAAATAGACAAAATCCTTACAAAGTTCCAAAAACATGGTATAGTAGAAGAAAAAGAACTCGGAATTTTTTATGAAACAAACAAGCTTAAAAGAGGTCTCTCCTCTTCTCCAGCGCATCATTAATTGGTCGTCCATCATTGGAGCTCTTGGGACCTTGGCCTTTTGTATCTGGGCCTACTTTTCTGGCATCCTTCAATCCAAAGAAACCTTGTCAGCTTTTATTCTCCAAGCAGGCATCTTTGGACCACCTCTCTTTATCTTTCTTCAGATCCTTCAGACAGTGGTCCCTATTATTCCCGGCGCCCTGACATCTGTAGCAGGTGTTTTCATCTATGGTCATATTATCGGGACCATCTACAATTACATCGGCATCGTGATTGGCTGTGCCATTATTTTCCACCTTGCGAGAATGTACGGGCCTAAGTTCGTCCAATCTATGGTCAGTCAGAAGACTTACGACAAGTACATCGGCTGGCTCAATGAAGGCAAGCGGTTCGATCGCTTCTTTATCTTCATGATGATCTGGCCAGTTAGTCCCGCCGATTTCATCTGTATGCTAGCAGGTCTGACCAATATGACCTTCAAACGCTACATGACCATCATCATCCTCTGTAAACCCATCACCCTCGTCATCTACACCTACGGCCTGACCTATATCATCGATTATTTCTGGAAAATGGTCTAAAAATAGGTTACTTAAACTTTTTCTCTTACAGAATAATACAAAAAACACGGCATTCCGCCGTGTTTCTGTGTTTATTTAACGAGTTTCTTCATCTCCTCAATTCGTGCAACAGTCGCATCGTACTTCGCTTGGTAGTCGGCTTGTTTGTCGCGTTCTTTTTGGACGACTTCTGGTTTGGCATTGGCTACGAAGCGTTCGTTAGAGAGCTTCTTACCGACCATATCCAGTTCTTTTTGCCATTTGGCTAATTCTTTTTCAAGACGAGCCAATTCTTCGTCGACATTGAGAAGATCAGCAAGTGGCAAGTAGATTTCTGCGCCTGTGATGATGCTAGACATAACCAAGTCAGGCACTTTGACATCTGCTGCAATTTCCAAGTGTTCTGGGTTTGTGAAGCGTTTGATGTAGTTGACATTATCATTAAAGAAAGCATCGAGCTTGCTGTCGCTTGTCTTGATCAAGATAGTGATTGGTTTACTTGGCGCTACGTTCACTTCTGCACGTGAGTTACGAACAGAGCGAATCACATCTTTAAGAGCTTCAACGCCGGCTGCTGCTTCTTCGTTTTCAAACTCTGGACGAACCACTGGGTATTCCGCAGTCACGATCGTTCCTTCAGAGATTTGGCCATAGATTTCTTCAGTCACAAATGGCATGATTGGATGAAGGAGACGCAAGATTTGATCCAAGGTGTAAAGAAGGACAGAACGAGTGATGACTTTTTCGGCCTCATTATCACTATAAAGCACTTCCTTAGTCAACTCAACATACCAGTCCGCAAACTCATCCCAGATGAAGTTGTAGAGGATGTGACCAGCCACACCGAATTCAAACTTGTCAAAGTTTTCAGTGACCTTACCGATCGTTTCATTGAGGTTGTGGAGAATCCAGCGGTCTGTCACGTTACCTGCTTGACCAGCAGCCACTTTAGCTACATTTTCACGGGCCGCATCCAAGGTCAACCCTTCATTGTTCATGAGGATGTAGCGAGAGATGTTCCAGATCTTGTTAATGAAGTTCCATGAAGCATCCATTTTCTCGTAAGAAAAGCGCACGTCTTGACCTGGTGCAGAACCGTTTGAAAGGAACCAACGAAGGGCATCGGCACCGTATTTCTCAATAACATCCATTGGGTCAATCCCGTTTCCGAGAGATTTAGACATCTTGCGCCCTTGCTCGTCACGAATGAGACCGTGAATCAGAACGTTTTGGAATGGCTGACGGCCAGTGAATTCCAATGATTGGAAGATCATACGAGACACCCAGAAGAAGATGATGTCGTAACCTGTAACCAAGGTTGAAGTTGGGAAGTAACGTTTGAAGTCTTCTGAATCGACATCCGGCCAGCCCATAGTTGAGAATGGCCAAAGGGCAGAACTGAACCAAGTGTCCAAGACGTCTTCGTCCTGAGTCCATCCGTCACCTTCAGGAGCTTCTTCACCGACGTACATTTCACCTTCAGCATTGTACCAGGCAGGGATTTGGTGACCCCACCAGAGCTGACGAGAAATAACCCAATCGTGGACATTTTCCATCCATTGAAGGAAGGTATCGTTGAAACGAGGTGGGTAGAATTCTACTTTGTCGTCTGTATCTTGGTTTGCGATAGCATTTTTCGCCAATTGATCCATCTTCACGAACCATTGCGTAGACAAGCGTGGCTCAACCATAACTCCAGTACGCTCTGAGTGACCAACTGAGTGGGTCATCTTCTCAATCTTAACAAGCGCACCGATTTCTTCTAACTTCTTGATAACAGCCTTACGAGCTTCAAAGCGGTCCATGCCGTTGAATTCACCAGCCAATTCATTCATGGTACCATCGTCGTTCATAACGTTCACTTGCGGAAGATTATGACGTTGACCAACCAAGAAGTCATTCGGGTCGTGGGCAGGAGTGATTTTCACCACACCAGTACCGAATTCAGGGTCTGCGTGTTCATCCCCTACGATTGGGATTGGCTTGTTCAAAATTGGCAAGACAACATTTTTACCAATCAAATCTTTATAACGGTCATCATTTGGGTTAACCGCTACGGCTGTATCCCCAAACATGGTTTCAGGACGTGTTGTCGCTACTTCAAGGGCACGTGAACCGTCTTCCAACATGTAGTTCATGTGGTAGAAGGCACCTTCGACATCCTTGTGAATCACCTCGATATCAGAAAGGGCTGTACGGGCTTTCGGATCCCAGTTGATGATAAATTCACCACGGTAGATCCAGCCCTTCTTGTAGAGCTCTACAAAGACCTTACGAACGGCTTTTGATAGACCTTCGTCAAGGGTGAAACGCTCACGAGAGTAATCTACAGAGAGCCCCATCTTGCCCCATTGTTCCTTGATAGTCGTCGCATACTCGTCTTTCCATTCCCAGACTTTCTCAAGGAATTTTTCACGACCCAGGTCATAACGAGAGATGCCGTCTTCAGCCAAACGAGCTTCTACTTTAGCTTGAGTGGCAATCCCAGCATGGTCCATACCTGGAAGCCAAAGCGTATCAAAACCTTGCATCCGTTTTTGACGGATGATAATATCTTGCAAAGTAGTATCCCAAGCGTGACCAAGGTGAAGTTTACCAGTTACGTTTGGTGGTGGAATAACGATTGAATAAGGCTTAGCCTTTTTATCGCCAGAAGGCTTGAAAACATCTTCGTCAAGCCATTTTTGGTAACGACCAGCCTCAACCTCGGCTGGATTGTATTTAGGTGAAAGTTCTTTAGACATGTGTGTGTCCTTTCTAGTTATTTCTATTTTTAATGTTGATCTTGAGTTTCCCACTCACTCTTCAGCAAGCCGTATATCAGACTGTCACAGCGATTGCCTTGGGCATCTTTACGGTCTCGGATACGAGCTTCAAGGGTGAAACCAAGCTTCTCAGCGACACGTTGACTTTGAAAGTTGTAACCAAAGCAAGACAATTCTATCTTGTGAAGGTTAAATTCTTTAAAAGCCAGGTCAATCAAGGTACGCGCTGCTTCGGGTACATAACCCCGGCCCCAATAGTCTGGGTGCAAGGTATAGCCAATCTCCAGCACATCGTCTTCGTGACGATGGTTGAAATCAACTGAGCCAATAACTTTATCAGTCCCTTTGATCACAATTCCATAGCCTGCTGGGAGATTGTCCTTTTCATTGCGCTCGGGAAGGATATGCTCTAGATAATAAATCTCATCTTCCAAGGTCTTAACGGGTGGAAAGCCTGCTGGGTAAGAAACCTCTGGAAGACTAGCGTAGGCATGGATATCCTCAGCATCCGCCACTGTTCGGACTCGTAAGACTAGACGCTCCGTTTCGATTTTATCTGGCAACTCAGCTCTTGTCATTCTTCTTCCTCGCTTTCTTCATAAAGCTCCCCATGGGATCGACTCGATCATCCAGATAACGATAAACACGCTGATGGCCGTCCCCCATAAAGTAAGTCGGTGCAAAGAGGTCATTTATAAAATGCCCCTTGTCATCCAAGAGTTCTGGATCAGCCAGTCGTTCGAGAATCTTAGCGAAGATATGGCAGATGCCATCTTCCTCAATAATCCGATCCACCTGGCAATCCAAAACGACTGGACAAGCCTCTAAAATAGGAGCCTGGGTCCGTTCAGAAATCTCGTAGTCAAGCCCCAGGAGTTTCAATTTCTCCCGATGGCTGATAAAGCCAGCCTGCTCCATCTCAAGCATAAAGTTTTCATCAGGGATGTTCACGCTGAACTGTTGATAATGCTTAATCTGGTCAGCCGCATTTTCCTCACTACCAACCCCGATGACGAGCCAATCTCCCAAGCTATAAGAGGAACTGCAGGTCGTGATATTGTGCCCAAAGTTCTGGTCCTGGTACCCCAAGATGAAAATCGGAAAACCGTAGTAGAGTTTGCTGGTTTTAAAAGATTGTTTCATGACAAGCTCCTTTAGCTAGCGGGATAAAATAAAAATCGTCCCTGTCATTAATCTGACAGGGACGAATGTATTAATCCGCGGTACCACCCAATTTCGGGCAGATGCCCGCATCTCTCGTCTTTAAAACAAAAAGACTATTTAATATTTCATTTTCATCCATTAGCAACCAGTTTTGACACATTTGTGGACTTCTCAGCACCGCCACTTTCTGTAAAATGTGGAATTCAAAACACCTCTAATAGGTTCATTTTAGCAAGTTTTCCTGGAAATAGCAAGAAATCATAAAAGCAATTATTTAAATTTAACGCCTAGTTCTTTCAATTTCTTGATTGTAGCTGGGCCGATTCCTTTAAGGGCCAACAACTCTTTTTCTGTCCAGTTTGCGAAGTCCGCAACAGAGCGAATACCTTCATCATAGAATGTTTGCGCACGATCAAGTGCCACACCTTCCAAACTTGCAGCAAATTCTTCCACTGAAGAAGCCGCTTGTTTCACTTCTTTCGCCACTGCTTTTGTAGCTTTCTCAACCTTTTTAGGTGCTTCTTTCACAGCTGCAGTTACAGTTGCGACAGCTTTTTTCAAAAGATGTCTATTTTGATGCTTGTATTGTTTCGCACGGTTTACGTTCTTCTTTGCCATTTTTCCTCCTAAATTCAGTGATCAATTCCTAAGGCAACAAGGTTTCATCACTATCATTCTATTCAAAAATCCGTTGATGTCATTTCAACTTTTTTATTGTATCACAATCCCCTAAAAAATCAAGTCATTGCTTAATTTTCAGGTAAATCTAGCTAGTAAAACGCCTTCAATAAGGCCATTTAATATTTTCTTTCACCAAAGAGGCCATCTGGTAAATCATGAAATCCTTTTCCAGCATGGAAATTTTCAAACTTCCCTTGCAAGAACTGATAAGCGTCCAAACGGCTTTCATAGCGAATCATCGCGATTTTAGCTCGTTCATCCTGGTCTTCATCAAAAACTTTTTTACTTTCTTCAAGAGCCATTTCATTGATCATGACTTGGGTCTTGATCCACTCCTCAAACTCCTTCATAAACTCTGTTTCGTAACTCATCTTTATTCCATTCCTCTATAAAAATCCGTATCGATCTCCCGATAAGGTTGAATGTCCTGAACATATTCCAAGACGCCTTGAAAGTCTCCCGCTTCATCACGCACTGCTGCATAGGTGACATGGACAAATTTCCCACGCGATTCTGATTTGAACCACATTTCATACTTGTCTTTTTTCCCTTCACGAAGCCTCTGCATGATGGCTTTGACCTTCTCCAAATATTTCGGTGGGTGACACAGCTCAACATTGCGTCCTACCTGCGATGGCGTCCTCTTAAAAATCATTTCCTCAAAAGGCGCAGCATCATTGTAATATTGGAAAATATCATCCTTATTGACAAAGGTAATCTCCATCGGCAAATGATTCAAGATTAAATTCGCTTGCTCCACCGATAAAAATCCATGACCAAAAGCTTGTGGCTGCTTGCGATCGAAGCTCTCTTCTTTTTTCTTAGGCGTGAAGGTAATGGTCAATTGCCCCTCAGGAGTCTCAATGACCTGACGGTGCTCATCGCCTTTTGAAGAAGGAAGCGGTACAGTTGAACCCTCTGACTTTTTCGACGCTTCCTCCTTGAAGTCCACGCGTTTTGGCACCCATTTCTCACTTGGGAGAATAATGGCATAACCATAAGCATCACTTTCTTCTGCAATGGAGAGCCAGTCATCCTGGGTAAATGACTCCAGCAAAATCATCAAGAGGATCGACTCTTCCTTGAAGATCATGCCCTCAAACTCTTGCGCAAAGGCTTCAAAGAGCTCCTTGACTTCAGAAATACTAGAATCCGGTAATTTCTTGGCCGCATCCAAAGCTTTCGCAAAGAGTTCTCGAATCTGGTCATCCACTCCCCACATCACTTTTGGTGGGGAATCATGCCCATATTTTTCCATAATCGGAAACATCAACTCTTCCTTACGACGGTAATGCCGGTCAAATTGACCCACCAAGCCCAGCTGACGTAACAAGCCCTTATGAATCTCCTGAATCATCTTCGGATCCTCAGTCGTCTCATAATTGTCTAGCAAGCGGCGTACCCGCATCATAGCCGCACGAAGGGCTAAGTTCTCCTGTTTAAAGATTTGAACAGGATGGCCTGGGTGGTCAGTATCTGCTACTTCGACCCCTTGAACCGCATTCTTAAAGAGATTGGCATGGACATCACAAAGCTCCATAACATCTTCAAAAGTAACCCCTGCATCGGAGTTCATCAGTTCATGTTCCATAAGAGAGATCTCAATCGCAGACACCCCGCTAAAGGTCGCATCAAAGCGCTCCTGAACCGACTCAGGGGAAGCTCCATGATGAAGCTCTAATAAGATATCTCTTAAGATGTGAATTCGTTCATCACTCATTAGTCTAGCCCCACTACTTCATAGCCATTAGCCTCTAGTGTTCGCACAATCTTCTCCATAGGAGTACCTTCTAATTTTGATCCTTGTTTCAAAGAAACCTTGCGCCCAACTGTATTGCGCATGATAGGATTGGCTAAGGGTTTAAAGCCCAACTCCACCAACAAATCCAATACTTCCGGATGTTGATCAATGACTTGAGCAACTGGAATCGATACATCAATAACATTGTCCATTTATTTATTTCCTCTACTCATTCCCTTTATTTTCTCTCTGACGAGCCCGTTCTTCGCCCCACCAAAGAGGCATCAGTTCTCCTAAAGTAATGGTCTTGCGGCTCTCATAATCCACCATAAATTCTAGATGACGATTCTCTGCATCTAGCTCAAGGAGAAATTCACGACAGGCCCCACAAGGCATCCCTGAGCCTTCTCCATAAGGAGGCTTGTCTAGAAAAGCAATAATGCGCTTGACCTTGGTCTGTCCTGATTGTTGATACATGTTGAAGAGGGCCGCTCGTTCGGCACATAAATGAAAGACGCCACAGGTTCCTTCCATACAAAAGCCCGTAAAAATCTGACCATCTGCAGCCTCAACAGCAGCAACCACATGTCGAGCATAGACAAAATCTGAAACCTCTTGAGGCGCATAGAGAGCTTTCGCCTCAAGATAAAGTTTTTCCCAAATATCCATTCTTCTTTCACTTCTTCACTAATTTCACAACTGCTTCTGTCCGTGCTGTATGGGGGAACATGTCCACTGATTGAATGTATTCAACCTGATAAACCTTCGTCAAAGCCACTAGATCCCTTGCCAAAGTAGAGACATTACAAGAGACATAGACCATCTTTTCAGGTGCATAGTGCAACAAGGTCTCTATTAATTTTGTCCCCAAGCCCGTACGAGGTGGATCCACAATCACAGCATTAGCCCGATAGCCTTCTTGGTACCAGCGAGGAATAATCTCTTCTGCTGTACCAGCCTCATAGTGGGTATTCTCAAATCCCATCCGTTTAGCATTGTATTTGGCATCCTCAATCGCTTCAGGAATAATATCCATCCCCCGAACACTTTTCACTCTATTAGCAAAAGCAAACCCAATCGTTCCGACCCCACAATAGGCATCAATCAGGTGATCCTCTGGAGAAACATCTAGAGCCTTGACAGCCTCACTATACAATACTTCAGTTTGTTCCGGATTCAACTGGTAAAAGGCTCGAGGAGAAAGGGAGAATTCATAATCCAAAACACCTTCCAAAATAGCCTCTTCTCCCCAAATAATCTGCGTTTGTTCCCCGTAGATTTCACTGGAACGAGACGTATTTTTATTAACGGCAACTGTGACAATCTCAGGGTGCTTTGTGACCAAGTCTTGCACCAAATTGTTTACGTTAATCTGACGACTGGTGACCACAATGATCTGAACCTGACCAGACTTCCGAGCCCGTCGAACCATCATGGTTCTAACACCCAGTTCTTTACGCTCATCAGCAATCGGAATCTGATAATAGGTCAATAAATCCGCTAGATCATTGGCGATAGCTTGAATAACCGGATCTTGAACCAAACAATCTTTTAATTCCACCAAATAATGTGAATTTTGAGCATAGAGTCCTGCCTTCACCTGACCCTTGAATTTCCTTGTTTGAAATTGCAATTTTGCCCGATAGTAAAGAGGCTCCTGCATTCCAATTGTCGGCCGAATATCATACTGTTCAAATCCTTCAGGTGAGAACTTCTTCAAGGCCTGTTGCAACAAATCTGTCTTAAACTCCAGCTGCTTGTCATACTTCAAATGCATGATTTGACAGCCCCCACAGGTCTCATAGATATCACACATGGGCGTCACACGAAACTTAGACGCCTTATTCACAGATAGGAGTTTGGCTTCCGCAAAATTTTTTTTGACACTTGTAATTTGGCAGAAGATATCTTCTCCCTTCAAGGCACCTGGCACAAAGACAAGTGTTTTTTTATAAAAGCCAATCCCTTCTCCGTTAATTCCCATTCGTTTAATTTTCAAAGGAATTTTTTGTTTTACTTTAACGTTCATATCCCTATCTTAACACATTTTTCGGTATAATAAAAACATGAAAATTACAAAACTAGAAAAGAAAAAAAGACTCTACCTCCTGGAATTAGACAATGATCAAAAACTTTATATTACAGATGATACCATCGTCAAATATTTCCTTTCCAAAGATAAAGAAATCAGTGAAGAGGAATTAAAAGAAATACAAGAGTTTGCTCAATACTCATATGGTAAAAACCTGGCCCTTTACCATCTTTCTTTTAAAGCTCGGACAACAAAAGAAGTCCGAGACTACCTAACAAAATATGAGATTGATAGTGGCATTATTGATAAAGTGGTCCAACACCTAAAAGAAGACAAGTGGTTAGATGATCGTCAATATGCAAAAAACCTGATAGAGGCCAACCTTCTCAGTGGCGATAAGGGCCCTCTCTTATTACAACAAAAAATTCAACAAAAAGGGATCCCAAAATCTATCCTTCAAGAAATTCTTGCAGACTATGATTTTTCAGAAGTGATCGACCGTACCGCAATAAAACTCCTAAAAAAATACCAAGGAAAATATCCGTTAAAAGCCATTGAAACGAAAATCATCCAGGCACTCATTTCAAAAGGTTTTGCTTACAACCAAGCAAAGATAGCATTCCAAAATCTCGAGCTCGAAACAGATGAAGAAACAACCAATGAGCTCATTCTAAAAGAGTTAGAAAAACAATACCGTAAATACAGTAAAAAATATGAAGGCTATGACCTCAAACAACGCTTGACTCAGGCACTAGCCAGAAAAGGCTACGATTATAGTGATATAACGTCAGCCATTAGAGAATACTTAGATTCATAAACCAAATTGAAAATTAAATAGAAAAATAAGAAAAAATTTGAAAAAATATGATACAATATAGAGGATATACTTAGATTGTAGAAAGTTGGTAAGTTATGAAACTACCTAAAGAAGGCGACTTTATTACAATTCAAAGTTATAAACATGATGGCAGTTTACACCGTACATGGCGTGACACCATGGTATTAAAGATAACCGAAAATGCAATTATTGGAGTAAATGATCATACACTTGTGACTGAAAGTGATGGTAGACGTTGGATCACACGTGAACCAGCGATCGTTTATTTCCATAAAAAATATTGGTTTAACATCATCGCCATGATCCGTGACAATGGTGTGTCTTACTACTGTAACCTAGCAAGTCCTTTTCACATTGACCAAGAAGCCTTAAAATATATCGACTATGATCTCGATGTCAAGGTCTTTACCAATGGTGAAAAAAAATTGTTAGATGTTGAAGAATACGAGCAGCATAAAGAAAAAATGCACTATTCAGATGACATCGACTTTATTTTAAAGGAAAATGTTAAGGTTCTAGTAGATTGGATAAACCAAAACAAAGGTCCTTTTTCTGAGGAATATATCAAAATTTGGTATAACCGTTATGTTGAACTGCGAAATAAATAAAGTTGAAAAGAGCGAAAGCTCTTTTTTCTTATAAATTAATAAAAAAATAACTACAAAAAAAGTCTAATGTCAACCATTAGACTTTTTCGATACA
>NZ_JAPVZA010000025.1:0-23628 GCF_041432115.1 Streptococcus sp. 27098_8_12 | reverse complement strand
CTGCTTCCTTCTCTTTTATGGTATACTGAAAGCGATAACATGATTGGAGCTTCCGATGAAAAAGATCCCCTTAGTATTTTCAGGCTGTCTGTTAGGACTGGTTGGCGCTGGAAACCTTCTTGCAGACTCGCTACCCTTCCTTGCTCACGCCTTTAGTCTGACAGGTTTGTTCTTCTGGTTTTTCTTTGTCGTTTATCATGCGATTCGCTGGCAAGAAACCAAGATAGAATTCCAACAACCAGCCCTTTTATCTGGGATGGCGACTTTTCCCATGGCAGGGATGATTCTATCCACCTATCTTTTGCGCCTCTTTCCCGCCTTTGGAGGTCTATCACAGTTGGTCTGGTGGTCTGCCTTTCTCTTGGATCTGGGCTTAATTCTCTATTTTACCAAGACCCATGTCCTAGCGCGACCAAGAGCCAATGCCACTCCCAGTTGGACCGTTCTCTATGTGGGTATTGCAGTAGCAGCTTTGACCTATCCAGTTGTGGGAATCAGAGAGATTGCTTATCTCGCTTTAGTGATTGGTTTTGGTTTGACCTTTCTTCTTTATCCCCTTATCTATCATGATTTGAAGCAGTCACCCTTACCCAGTCATCTGTTGGGCCAAGAAGGCATCTATTGCGCTCCCTTTTCCCTTCTTTTAGCA
Source organism: Streptococcus sp. 27098_8_12 (assembly GCF_041432115.1). NCBI lineage: Bacteria > Bacillati > Bacillota > Bacilli > Lactobacillales > Streptococcaceae > Streptococcus > Streptococcus sp. 27098_8_12. The sequence goes on along the minus strand of NZ_JAPVZA010000025.1, from coordinate 22,979 downwards.
GCCCTGGTTCGTGTGGGTGGAGCAAGCCTGCCTACCTGGTTCTTACTAATCATGGTGGTGGCCTCGCAAGGTTTTTATTTCTTTGTTTTGACGCGCCTACCGAAAATGATCAAAGAAGGTTTTCAACCTGCTTTTTCAGCCCTGACCTTTCCAACAGTCATCACAGCGACCTCTTTGAAAATGGCCCAAGGCTTGTTGCAACTGCCTTTCTTGACAGCTCTCGTATGGCTGGAAACTCTTCTTTGTCTCTTGATTTTAGTCGCTGTCTTAGGAGGTTATGTGGCTTATCTCAGGGAGTAGGAAGTCATCCTTTTTCATTGAAACCTTGTCACGATTATGGTAAGATGCACTATACGATTTGTCATACTTTATAGGAAAGGTATCTATGAAATTCATCAAAGGAAAGCTCTCACTGCTTTATCCCCTCTTTCTGCTCTTGTTTTATTTTTATGTTCGGCCTCAATTTCGCCCCTTGGCCCAGTATGTCTCCAACAGTGTAGCAAGCGCCAATAGCTATTATTGGACCTTATTTGGCCTAGAAGGCCTCTATGCAGTCTTTACAGGATTTTTGGTCTATCGTTTTTCTAAAAAAGCGCAGTTTAAGCTGGGGAAGAACCCTCTTCAAGCTCTGATAGAAGCCGTTTTTGCGGCCTGTTTGGTTTACTGGTTGGACTACTTCATCAGTGGTTTTGTTCAAGGACGGGCAGCCGTTTTGAGTCTCTTTCCACGGGAAATTAGCCCCACAGGGGTGCTTATCCTAGTGATCGCAATGGTCGTTATCCGGCCAGTGACAGAAGAGCTGATCTTTCGTGGAGCCTTGGTGAATGCCTACTTCAAAGGCTGGAAACTCTATGCTGAGATTTGGCTTCCAGCCCTCATATATAGTGGCCTACATTTTCTTCACACTCCCTTTTCGTTGGGAGCTTCTATCATCTATCTCCTGCCGAGTGTGATTTTTGGGATCCTGTATTATCGGAGTAAGACGCTCCTTTCACCTATTTTGGCTCATATCTTGCTCAATCTCTACTACACCTTGCCTTTACTTTTATCTGTATTTAAGTAGTAACCGATTTCCTGAGTGAGATTGGTTTTTTTTGAAAATATGGTATAATAGAATAAATTTAAAAGAGGGAGTTGAGGTTTGAAAAAAAGCTACCGCGTCAAACGTGACAAAGATTTTAATGCTATTTTTAAAAGTGGTCAAAATGTTGCCAATCGGAAATTCGTTGTTTACCGCTTGCACAAGGACCAACCGCATTTTCGAGTCGGCCTGTCTGTTAGTAAGAAACTGGGAAATGCTGTGACCAGAAATCGCATCAAACGTTTGATTCGCCATGTTTTGATCAAACACCAAGCCTTCCTTACGACCGATGATTTTGTTGTCATTGCTCGTAAAGGAGTGGAGGAGCTCGACTTTCATCAAGTAGAGAAAAATCTTGTACATGTCTTAAAATTAGCGCATGTCTACCAAGAAAGGGAATAATGTGAAAAAGAAACTGAAGTTAACTGGATTATTAGGAGCGGCCTTATTGGTCTTGACAGCTTGTGGAACCTCTCAAGTGACAGCTCAGTCGACAGGTGGTTGGGAACGCTTCGTCTACTTCTTTGCAGAAGCTATCCGCTTCTTGTCCTTTGGCGGAAGTATCGGTGTAGGGATTATCGTCTTTACCATTGTCATCCGGACGGTCCTCTTGCCTCTCTTCCAATATCAAATGAATTCAACCCGCAAAATGCAGGAAATTCAACCCCTCCTCAAGGAATTGCAAGCTAAGTATCCTGGGAAGGATCTTGATAGTCGGACCAAGCTTTCTGAAGAGATGCGGGCCCTCTACAAGGAAAAAGGTGTCAAAACGTCTTCAGCCTTCCTTCCTCTCTTGATCCAGATGCCGGTCTTGATGGCCTTGTTCCAAGCGCTGAGCCGTGTCGAATTCCTTAAAGTCGGTCACTTCCTCTGGTTGGACCTTGGTGCGATCGACCCGACTTATATCTTGCCGGTTCTTGCAGCACTCTTCACATTTTTCAGCAGTTGGTTGACAAATAAAGCCATGCCAGAGCGCAATGGTAGTGCGACAACCATGATGTATGTGATGCCTGTGATGATCTTCTTCTTTGCCTTGTTCTCAGCCAGCGGGGTCGCACTATACTGGGTGACTTCCAATGCTTACCAAGTCGGGCAAACCTATCTCTTGAACAACCCCTTCAAGATTATTGCAGAGCGTGAAGCAAAAGAGCAAGCTTCGCGCGACATGGAAAAACAAAAACGCCGTGCCCTAAACAAAGCACAGAAAAAGAAAAAATAAGAAAGAGGTGGACATATGGTCCTATATACTGGAGCAACTGTTGAAGAAGCGATTCAAAAAGGTCTGAACGATTTAGATATTCCTCGTATGAAGGCACATATTACGGTTGTAGCGCGTGAAAAGAAAGGTTTTCTTGGCTTGTTTGGGAAAAAACCAGCCCAAGTAGAGATTGAACCCATTGCAGAAACAACTGTTGTGAAAGCCAATCAAAAAGCTGTCAAAGGTGTCCCAGATGAGATCAATGCACAAAACGAACCGGTTAAGACGGTGAGCGAAGCAACGGTCGATCTCGGACGCGTCGTAGCAGCGATCAAAAAGGTCGAAGAAGAAGGAGAAGTTGTCTCTGAAGAAATCAAGACAGAAATCCTGAAACATGACAAAGAAGCAGATACCGTTCTTGAAGAAAAAGGGCATGAACATATCCTTGAAAAAGTCAAAGAACCAGCGATAAAAGAATCAAGCGAATCTGATTTCTCAAACCTTGGTATCGAGGTAGAGGAAAACTACAACATCGAAGAAGTCGTAGATGATGTGACAGCCTATGTTCAAACAGTGGTCGATGAAATGGATGTGGATGCGACCATCTCAAGCAGTCACAACCGCCGTACGGTCAATATGCAAATTGATACCAATGAACCGGGACGTGTCATTGGATACCACGGAAAAGTCTTGAAGGCTCTTCAACTTTTGGCGCAAAATTACCTCTATAACCGCTACTCAAAGAATTTTTACATTACCATTAATGTTAATGACTATGTAGAACACCGGGCGGAAGTTCTTCAAAGCTATGCTCAGAAGTTGGCAACGCGTGCCCTCGAAGATGGGCAAGCCCAACAGACAGATCCGATGTCAAACAGTGAACGCAAAATCATTCACCGTATTGTCTCTAAGATGGAAGGAGTCACTAGCTACTCTGAAGGGGAAGAACCAAACCGTTACGTAGTGGTAGACATCGAAGGATAATCAAGCTATTATTTCCCATAAGGGAGAGACGGGATTGAGCCGATCTCTCCTTTTTTAGGTTTAGAAAGGAAGCAGATGGCATTTGCAGCGATTCGAGAGTTTTTAAAGCTTCAAGGAATGAAATACCTGGCTCCAGCAAAGGCAGGGGTGCTAGCATCGGAGATGGAGCAGTATCGTGCCCTAGCTCAAGCGGCTCGTAAGGAATTCACCGATTTGGTCTCAGCCTTTCAGAAGCGCCACCCCTACTTGGAGCAAGATCGGACCAGTCAATGGATGAACCAGGCCCAGATCTTGCGGCCTCATTTTTGGGCCTATCTGAAAGGAGCGGGGACGATGGCAGAGCCCATGTTTGCCTTGAGGCTTTATGGAGATGCAGTTGATTTTGGAGTTTCCTTAGAGGTGAGCTTTATCGAGCGAAAAAAAGATGAGCAGAGCCTTCAAAAACAACAAATGGTTCTCACCATACCCATCACTCAGCCAGTTTATTATTTCGCCCAGAAAAATGGAGAGAGTCAAAGGGTAGAAGGAACAGAAAAGAATCGCCATGATCTGTTGCAAGGAGTAGCAGAAGGGACGGTTCGTAAGGTCCTCGTCAAATACGATGTTTCTCTAGTTGAGGAGAGTTCCCTAGAGAATATCCTGGATCAGTTGCAAGAGGCGCTGGTGGCTCTGGAACCCTATTACTTGGCAACCCGTCAGGTGTAGAAAGGTGTTCTCCGACCTGTATTTGCAACAATTTTGCCATAGCTATTGACAAATAGAGTCGAATCCGATAGAATAGTAAAGTATGTTTAGTAACTGATCACAACTAGCCGGCTAAACGAATACAAAATCTATGAGGAGGTATTCATCGTGAAACGTACTTATCAACCAAGTAAACTTCGTCGTGCGCGCAAACATGGTTTCCGTCACCGTATGGCAACTAAAAATGGTCGTCGCGTATTGGCAGCTCGTCGTCGTAAAGGACGCAAAGTTTTGGCTGCCTAATTCAGATAAAAACCTAAAAACCAGTAGAAACTCGAGACTACTGGTTTTTGTTTTGTCCGAAAGTGAATTTAGAGGCGCTTTCTGCTATAATAGAAAGAAGAAAAACTCGGAAGAAAAGGAAGATCATGCAGATTTTTGATACCCACACCCATCTCAATGTGGAAGAATTCGCAGGAAAAGAACAAGAAGAGCTCGACTTGGCCAAGGAAATGGGTGTTGTAGCCCACAATATCGTTGGTTTTGACAAACCGACGATTGAGCGTGCCATGGAGTTGGCAGACCAGCATCCAGAACTCTATCTCACGCTTGGTTGGCACCCCACTGAGGCAGGCGATTATACTCCTGAAGTGGAGGCCTATTTACTTGAACAGCTAAAACATCCCAAAGTTGTCGCACTCGGAGAAATCGGTCTGGATTACCACTGGATGACGGCACCAAAAGATGTCCAAGAAAAGGTTTTTCGTCGTCAGATTCAATTGTCTAAGGACTTGGACCTCCCCTTTGTGGTGCATACACGCGATGCTTTAGAAGATACTTATGGCATCATCAAGAGTGAAGGAGTTGGTCCTCGCGGTGGGATCATGCATTCTTTCTCAGGAAGTTTAGAAGAAGCGAAACGCTTCATGGATTTGGGAATGATGATTTCCTTTTCTGGAGTGGTGACCTTTAAGAAAGCCACAGATGTCCAAGAAGCGGCAGCTGGCCTTCCGTTAGACAAGATCTTGGTTGAAACAGATGCCCCTTACCTGGCACCAGTTCCCAAACGTGGTCGAGAAAATAAAACAGCCTACACTCGTTATGTGGTAGATTTTATTGCAGAACTACGTGGCTTAACAACAGAAGAAGTGGCTCAGGCAACCTATGACAATGCAAGAAAGGTATTTGGCCTTGACTGAGAAAAGAAAAATACCGGAAGTGATTATCGTGGAGGGCAAGGACGACACAGCCAATCTCCGCCGTTTTTATGAGGTGGATACCTATGAAACGCGAGGTTCTGCGATCGATCAAGATGACTTGGAACGAATTGCTACCTTGCAAGAGTTGCGTGGGGTCATTGTCTTTACGGATCCAGACTACAATGGCGAGCGAATTCGCAAGATCATTATGCAAGAGGTGCCCCAGGCCAAGCATGCCTTTTTAAATCGTGGCGAAGCAGTCCCCAAATCCAAGACTAAGGGGCGTTCCTTGGGAGTGGAGCATGCCAGTTTTGAAGACTTAGAAAAAGCCCTAGCTGGACTGGTCGGGTCTTACGAAGATGAAAATTTCTTTGATATCACAAAGACCGACTTGATGCGTCTCGGTCTTTTGATGGGAAGCGATAGTCGCAAACGACGAGAATACTTAGGAGAAGCCTTGCGCATCGGCTACTGCAATGGCAAGCAATTGATCAAACGCTTGGAGTTGTTTGGAATTTGTTTGGCCCAAGTCGAAGAGGCGATGGCCAGTTATTAAGACGGAAGTAGAGGGGATCCTTTACCCCTAAACTGATTAGAAAAGAGAAAAAATGAGAATTGCAGATTATAGCGTGACCAAGGCAGTGCTGGAGCGTCACGGATTTACCTTTAAAAAATCCTTCGGTCAAAACTTCTTGACCGATACCAACATCCTTCAAAAAATTGTGGATACGGCTGAGATTGATAGGCAAGTCAATGTCATCGAAATCGGTCCTGGAATTGGGGCTCTGACTGAGTTTTTGGCAGAAAATGCCGCAGAAGTGATGGCCTTTGAAATTGACGACCGTTTGGTTCCCATCTTAGCGGATACCTTGCGGGAGTTTGACAATGTCACGGTTGTTAACCAAGACATCCTCAAGGTAGATCTCAACCAGTACATCGCAGAGTTTAAAAATCCAGACCTTCCGATCAAGGTGGTGGCTAACCTTCCTTACTACATTACGACTCCCATCCTCATGCACTTGATCGAATCCAAGATTCCTTTCCAAGAATTTGTGGTCATGATGCAAAAAGAGGTGGCAGACCGCATCTCAGCTGAGCCCAACACCAAAGCTTATGGTTCGTTATCCATTGCTGTCCAATACTATATGACTGCTAAGGTAGCCTTTATTGTACCTCGCACCGTCTTTGTGCCAGCACCAAACGTCGACTCTGCCATTTTGAAGATGGTCCGTCGCGAAGAACCAGCAGTAGCCGTCAAGGATGAAGATTTCTTCTTCTCTGTCAGCAAGGCTAGCTTTGTCCACCGCCGCAAAACACTTTGGAACAACTTGACCAGTCGCTTTGGCAAGACCGAAGAAATCAAAACCAAGCTGGAAGCAGGAATCCAAGCTGCAGGCCTGCAACCTTCTGTACGAGGAGAAGCTCTTAGCTTAGAAGACTTCGCTCGCCTAGCAGATGGCCTTCTAGAAGCAGGAATAAAATAACAGAAAAGCCATAGGTTATAACCTATGGCTTATTTGTATCGTAAGGAAAGGACGGGATTTGAACCCGCGCGTGAATAAAAATCCACTTGCCGGATTTCGAGTCCGGTGCCGTACCGAGCTGGGCCACCTTTCCAAGATGCGGAGAAAGGGATTTGAACCCTCACGCCCGAAGGGGCACATGCGCCTGAAGCATGCGTGTCTGCCGTTCCACCACCTCCGCATAGTTCTATTATACACTTTTTAGGAAAAATGCCAAGGAAAAAAAGGAAGGTGCCCTTTCCCGAATTCTGCTAAAAGACAAGTCATAACAGATACTCCGTCTTCTGTTTCTATCCATTTAAAAAACGAACCTATTTGTTTCTAAAAGCGTCCGGAGAGGTTCACTTTTCGTTTTTTCTTATTGAGCAATCCAGCCTTATTTCTCATTTTTTGGTATAATAGATAGTATTAATCTCAAAGGAGTGCGATTTGCAAGGAACAATCGTCAAGGCCTTGGCTGGCTTCTACTACGTGGAGTCAGACGGTCACATTTACCAGACACGGGCTCGTGGAAATTTTAGAAAAAAAGGACAGACTCCTTATGTGGGGGATCAGGTGGAGTTCTCTGCTGAAGAGAATTCAGAAGGCTACATTTTGAGCATTGCCCCTCGTAAAAATAGCCTCGTGCGCCCTCCTATTGTCAATATTGATCAGGCGGTAGTGATCATGTCAGCTAAGGAACCTGATTTCAATGCCAATCTTTTAGACCGTTTTCTGGTTCTTTTGGAGCATAAGGGGATTCATCCCATTGTCTATATTTCAAAACTGGACTTGTTAGAAGATATGGAAGACATCCACTACTACCAAGGGATCTATCAAGCAATTGGCTATGATTTTGTCTTGTCAATTGAGGAACTCTTGCCCCTTTTGACCAATCAAACCACGGTCTTTATGGGACAGACCGGTGTAGGAAAATCGACCTTGCTCAATAAAATCGCTCCGGATCTAGAGCTTGAAACGGGTGAGATTTCAGATAGTCTGGGGCGCGGTCGACACACGACCCGAGCTGTCAGCTTTTACCATTTAAATGGAGGAAAGATCGCAGATACGCCAGGCTTCTCGTCCCTCGATTATGAAGTGACGACCAGTGAAGACTTAAATCATGCCTTCCCAGAAATCGCCGACGTGAGCTACTCTTGTAAATTTCGTACCTGTACCCACACGCATGAGCCCGCTTGTGCGGTGAAACCAGCCGTTGAAAGAGAGGAAATTGCGCCTTTCCGTTATGAGGATTACTTGCAATTTCTAAGTGAAATTGAAAACCGTCGCGAAACCTATAAAAAAGTTTCGAAAAAAATGCCAAAATAGGAGACACTACAACGATGAAAATAATGAAAATTGCACCCTCAATTTTGAGTGCGGATTATGCTAATTTTGAAAGTGAATTAAAACGCTTAGAAGCAGCTGGAGCTGACTATGCCCATATCGATGTCATGGATGGCCATTTTGTGCCCAATATCAGCTTTGGAGCTGGTGTCGTAGAGAGCATGCGGCCACATAGCAAGTTGGTTTTTGATTGCCACTTGATGGTCACCAATCCCGAACACCATATCGAAGAATTTGCCCGTGCAGGTGCTGATATCATCAGCATCCATGTGGAAGCTACTCCCCATATTCACGGAGCTCTTCAAAAAATTCGTCAAGCAGGTGTGAAGGCCAGTGTTGTGATCAACCCAGGGACTCCTGTAGACAGTATCAAACATGTCTTGAACTTGGTGGATCAAGTCTTGGTCATGACCGTTAATCCAGGATTCGGTGGTCAAGCCTTCTTGCCTGAAACCATGGACAAGGTGCGCGAATTAGCCGCTCTTCGTGAAGAAAAAGGCTTAGACTTTGATATCGAAGTGGATGGAGGAATTGATGGCCAAACTATTTCCCAAGCCAAAGAAGCTGGGGCCAATGTCTTTGTAGCAGGCTCTTATGTCTTTAATGGAGATGTTAATGAGCGCGTTCAAACGCTCCGAGATGCTGTAAATGGATAACATTGCAATACTGGCGGGAGGTGACAGCACGCTCTTGCCAAAAGATCATGACGTTTATGTAGGCGTTGATGGTGGCTGTTTGAAGTTACTGGAACAAGGCCTGCTTTTAGATATAGCTGTGGGGGATTTCGATTCTGTCTCTGAGACAGATTTGCGCCAGATCCGAACCCAAGCCAAGCAAGTTGTTCAATCCGTTCCTGAAAAGAACGATACGGATTTGGAATTGGCCTTGAAAGCGACCTTTGAGGCCTATCCAGAGGCTGCAGTCACCGTTTATGGTGCTTTTGGCGGTCGTTTGGATCACTTTTTGTCCAATATCTTTTTGCCAACCGATCCAGACCTAGCTCCCTACATGGACCAGATCCAATTAGTCGATGGTCAAAATCGCTTGATCTACAGACCAGCTGGTTGCCATGAGATTCAGCCAGATCCAGCCATGTCTTATGTTGGTTTTATGCCTGTCGGACAAGGCCACCTAGAGATCACAGGAGCCAAGTATCCGCTCCATCAGGAGAATTATTTTTTGAAGGCCATGTATGGCTCCAATGAATTTTTGGATCAACCGATTCAAGTGAGTCTTAACCGTGGCTATCTTGTCATTGTTTATAGTAAAGACAGAGGTTAATATGAATATCATTCTGCTTCTGATTGGCCTGCTCAATCTGGGCCTCCTCATCTATTTCTTGCAACGGTCAGATGATACAAGACCGGCTTTACGAGAGATGCTGGAAGACCATGAGGATCATTTGACAGACCAGTTGGACTATCGTTTTGAAAAAGAAAGACAAGCAAGCCAGATTGCCAATCAGCAGTTAGAGATCGCCCTGACAGATCGCTTAACCGAGATGCGAGTGGAGATCCACCAGCAGACGACGGCTCTGCGCGCTGAGATGAATGAGCACTTTACTAAAAATCGGGACAAAACAGATGAGCGCATGCGCCAGATCCAAGAGTCCAATGAAGTGCGGCTAGAACAGATGCGCCAAACGGTAGAAGAAAAATTGGAGAAAACCTTGCAGCACCGTTTGCAGACTTCCTTTGAGACGGTTTCAAAACAATTGGAGTCGGTCAATAAAGGGTTGGGAGAAATGCAGACAGTGGCGCGGGATGTCGGAACCCTGAATAAAGTTCTCTCCAATACCAAGACGCGTGGGATTATGGGCGAATTGCAGCTGGGTCAAATCATTGAAGATATCTTGACCCCAGCCCAGTATGAGCGGGAGTTTGTCACCGTTCCCCAATCCAGTGAGCGCGTGGAGTATGCCATTAAGCTTCCAGGGCAAGGAGAAGAACCAGTCTATTTGCCGATTGACTCTAAATTCCCACTGGAAGATTACTATCGTCTGGAAGAAGCTTATGAATCCGGAGAGAAAGAGGAGATCGAGCGTTACCGTAAGGCCCTTCTTGCTAGTATCAAGCGTTTTGCTAAGGATATCCAACAAAAATACCTCTTTCCACCAGCGACAACGAATTTCGGAATTCTCTTTTTGCCAACTGAAGGCCTCTATTCCGAAGTGGTTCGCAATCCAGAATTCTTCGATCGCTTGCGTCGGGACGAACAAATTTTAGTGGCTGGGCCAAGTACCTTATCAGCCCTCTTGAACTCCTTGTCTGTTGGCTTTAAAACGCTCAACATCCAAAAGAGTGCAGATGACATTAGCAAGGTGTTGGGATCGGTCAAATCAGAATTCCATAAGTTTGGAGGGATTCTGGCCAAGACTCAGCGCCATTTAAAGAATGCTTCCAATAATATTGATGATTTGCTAACCAGACGGACCAGTGCCATCGAGCGGACACTCCGCCAAATCGAAAGCGATGAGGACTTGCTGGGACTAGATGTATATATAGAAGATGGAGAAGATGATGGTCAAAATTAACCAAATGAAAAAAGATGAATTGTTCGAAGGATTCTATTTGATCAAGTCAGCAGAAGTGCGTCAAACGCGGGCCGGGAAAAACTACCTCGCCTTTGTCTTCCAGGATGAGACCGGTACAATCGAAGGTAAACTATGGGATGCCCAACCTCACAATGTAGAGAGTTTTATGGCTGGGCGCGTGGTCCATATGTCTGGACGTCGAGAAGTTTACAATAATACTCCGCAAGTCAACCAATTAAACATGCGCTTGCCCCAAGCAGGAGAGCCCAACAATCCAGCAGACTTTAAGGAAAAACCACCAGTAGATCCCAAGGAATTGCATGAATACCTGTCAAACATGATTTTCAAAATTGAAAATCCAGTCTGGCAAAGGATTGTCCGGGCCCTCTATGGGAAATATGAGAAAGAGTTTTATAGCTATCCAGCTGCTAAGACCAACCATCATGCCTTTGAAGCAGGTCTCGCTTATCATACGGCGACCATGGTCCGCTTGGCAGATAGTATCGGTGATATCTATCCTCAGTTGAATAAGAGCTTGCTCTTTGCAGGGATTATGTTACACGATTTGGCCAAAGTGATCGAGTTGACGGGGCCTGAAAATACAGAATACACTGTTCGAGGCAACCTCATCGGCCACATTGCACTCATCGATGAAGAAATCACCAAGGTCTTGCAAGACTTGAAGATTGATGACCAAAAAGAAGAAGTCATCGTTCTTCGCCATGTGATCTTGAGTCACCATGGCTTGCTGGAATACGGTAGTCCTGTTCGTCCAAAGATCATGGAAGCAGAGATTATTCATATGATCGATAATTTGGATGCAGAAATGATGATGATGACAACAGCACTTGGCTTAATTGGTCCTGGCGAAATGACCAATAAAATCTTTGCTATGGAAAATCGTTCCTTCTATAAACCGAATCTCGACTAGTAAAAACAGAGATAAATACGGGAATGATTCTGCCAAAAATAAAATAATCAGGAAAAAACGGCCTTCTGTAAATCAGAATGTTCGTTTTTTTCGCTTCTTATGGTATAATGATAGAAAAAACTACATGGTGAGAAAATGAAATTAAGAAGAAGTGAACGGATGGTCGTGATTTCTAATTACTTGATCAACCATCCCTATGAATTGACGAGCCTCAATACGTTTGCGGAAAAGTATGAGTCTGCCAAGTCTTCCATCTCAGAAGATATCGTGATCATTAAGCGGGCGTTTGAAGAGATGGAAATCGGAAATATTGAGACCATTACAGGAGCTGGTGGAGGTGTTATCTTTACACCGTCTATCTCAGATCAAGAATCCAAAGAAATCGTCGAGGATCTTTGCAAGCAGCTGTCTGAAAGTGATCGTATCCTTCCTGGTGGCTACATTTACCTGTCTGATCTGTTGAGCAATCCAAAGATTTTGAATCGCATCGGCCGCATCATTGCCAAAGCCTTCCGAGATAAGAAGATTGATGCTGTCATGACCGTAGCGACCAAGGGAGTTCCTCTAGCCAATGCAGTAGCCAATGTCTTGAATGTTCCTTTTGTTATTGTCCGTCGTGATTTGAAAATCACAGAAGGGTCAACCGTTAGTGTCAACTATGTTTCAGGCTCAAGTGGGGATCGTATTGAGAAAATGTTCCTTTCAAAACGGAGCCTAAAAGCAGGAAGCCGGGTCTTGATTGTCGATGACTTCCTTAAAGGTGGCGGAACGATTAATGGGATGGTCAGTCTCTTGGCTGAATTCGATTCTGAATTAGCAGGAGTAGCTGTCTTTGCGGATAATGCTGCAACCGACCGTGAATTCTTTGAACACAAATCCTTATTGCGCGTGACCAACATCGATGTAAAAGAAAATAAATTGAGTGTCGAAGTTGGGAATATCTTTGATTAAGAGCAACAAAGGAGGATCAAAAAGTGAAAAGAATTTTAGATCGATTTGATAATAGTCCTTTGTGGATTCGCTTGGTGACAGTTCTGTCTCTATCCTTTATTTTGGTAGCTGGTTTGTATACCGTTAAAAAGAATACGGCTGCCCAGGTAACGACAGAAATTCAACCTGCTAAAAAGACAGGTTCCCTTCCAGTGAAAAAGGAAACAAAGGAAGAAAAAGAAAAGAAGGAAGAAAAGAAAAATACAGAAGCTGCTGAAAAAGCAGTCGTTCAAATGGAAACAACTCCAAGTCAAGATTCTGTGAACGCTGCCCAAGCTGCTGTGAAGAAAGTCAAAGATGCGACTCAAAAGCAATCGCTTGAGGCCCGTATCCAATACATCGCTAACTATTATGGGCTGACCTATGAGAGTGACACAGCGGCAACACAGCAGACTCAAACAGACGCTAATGCCAACACGAACGCGAACGCAAATACTAATGCCAATGCTGGAGTAGCTGGAGCCAATGCGACAGTTCAACCACAACAGCAACAACAGTATGCTCCGGCTGCAGATGCAGGGGCAGAAGAACCTGCTGAAGCTGGTCAATAATGAACTTTTTCGACTTCTTTAAAAAATAAAAAAACATCTTGCAATCAAAGTGCCGTCATGTTATAATAATAGACGGTACTTTTTACTTTTGGTCTCTCAAGAGTGTACAGGGACGTGCTGACAAATGTTGCAAAAGTACACACAGATGGTAGCTGTCACCAAGTGTACCATCACCAAAAATAAAAAATTTCACAGGAGAATGTAGATGCCTACAATTAACCAATTGGTTCGCAAACCGCGTAAATCAAAAGTAGAAAAATCTAAATCACCAGCTTTGAACGTTGGTTACAACAGTCATAAAAAAGTTCAAACAAACGTTTCTTCACCACAAAAACGTGGTGTTGCAACTCGTGTTGGAACAATGACACCTAAAAAACCTAACTCAGCCCTTCGTAAATTCGCTCGTGTACGTTTGAGCAACTTGATCGAAGTAACTGCTTATATCCCAGGTATCGGACACAACTTGCAAGAACACAGCGTGGTTCTTCTTCGTGGTGGACGTGTAAAAGACCTTCCAGGGGTACGTTACCATATCGTCCGTGGAGCACTTGATACTGCAGGTGTAAACGATCGTAAACAAGGCCGTTCTAAATACGGTACTAAAAAACCAAAAGCATAAGGAAAGGGGATAAAGAAAAATGAGTCGTAAAAACCGTGCGCCTAAACGCGATGTATTGCCAGATCCGCTTTACAATTCACAATTAGTTACTCGTCTTATCAACCGCGTTATGCTTGATGGTAAACGTGGTACAGCTGCTTCAATCGTTTACGGAGCTTTCGAACAAATTAAAGAAGCTACTGGAAACGATGCTCTTGAAGTATTCGAAACAGCTATGGAAAACATCATGCCTGTACTTGAAGTACGTGCTCGCCGTGTCGGTGGTTCTAACTACCAAGTCCCAGTTGAAGTTCGTCCAGAACGTCGTACAACCCTTGGACTTCGTTGGTTGGTAACAATCGCTCGTCAACGTGGTGAACACACAATGGTTGATCGTCTTGCAAAAGAAATCTTGGATGCAGCGAACAACACTGGTGCAGCTGTTAAGAAACGTGAAGATACTCACCGTATGGCTGAAGCTAACCGTGCATTCGCACACTTCCGCTGGTAAGATTAAGATACTAAGGGCGTTAAAAAAGCGACTGAAAATTAGGAAGCTTGACGAAGAATCAAAGATTCTAGGAAAGCTTATCTATTTTCCGAGCTTTTAGCCCGAGTTCAATTATGATACTAAGAGCGGCAAAGGCCCAAGGCAAAAATAGGAAACTGATGCAGTGTTCGATGAACACAAGGAAGTTTATCTTTTTCACACAGCATCCCGTTCCGGCTCAAATCGGCTAACTAACTTTAGCCCGAGTTCAATTAAGCTTCGTCAGCTCTTGAACCCAATTCAACTCTTCTTACAAGTTGGAACCAAAACTTAGCATGAAAACACTAAGAACGGGTAGGTCCTGCCTATCCGTTTTTATTAAATCATGTTATAATAGAATATAGAAATAAAAAATATAGGAGAAACAAACCTCATGGCACGCGAATTTTCACTTGAAAAAACTCGTAATATCGGTATCATGGCTCACGTCGATGCTGGTAAAACAACTACAACTGAGCGTATCCTTTACTACACTGGTAAGATTCACAAAATCGGTGAAACTCACGAAGGTGCGTCACAAATGGACTGGATGGAGCAAGAACAAGAACGTGGTATCACTATCACATCTGCCGCTACAACAGCTCAATGGAAAGACACTCGTGTAAACATCATCGACACACCAGGACACGTGGACTTCACTATCGAAGTTCAACGTTCACTCCGCGTTTTGGACGGTGCTGTAACCGTTCTTGACTCACAATCAGGTGTTGAGCCTCAAACTGAAACAGTTTGGCGTCAAGCAACTGAATACGGAGTTCCACGTATCGTATTCGCTAACAAGATGGATAAAATCGGTGCTGACTTCCTTTACTCAGTAAGCACACTTCATGACCGTCTTCAAGCAAACGCTCACCCAATTCAATTGCCAATCGGTGCTGAAGATGACTTCCGCGGAATCATTGACTTGATCAAGATGAAAGCTGAAATCTATACTAACGACCTTGGTACAGATATCCTTGAAGAAGATATTCCAGCTGAATACCTTGAACAAGCTCAAGAATACCGTGAAAAATTGGTTGAAGCAGTTGCTGAAACTGATGAAGACTTGATGATGAAATACCTTGAAGGGGAAGAAATTACTAACGAAGAATTGAAAGCTGGTATCCGTAAAGCTACAATCAACGTTGAATTCTACCCAGTACTTTGTGGTTCTGCCTTCAAGAACAAAGGGGTTCAATTGATGTTGGATGCAGTCCTTGACTACCTTCCAAGCCCACTTGATATCCCTGCAATCAAGGGTGTAAACCCAGATACAGACGAAGAAGAAGAACGTCCAGCATCTGATGAAGAGCCATTTGCAGCTCTTGCCTTCAAGATCATGACTGACCCATTCGTAGGTCGTTTGACATTCTTCCGTGTTTACTCAGGTGTCTTGAACTCAGGTTCATACGTATTGAACACTTCTAAAGGTAAACGTGAACGTATCGGACGTATCCTTCAAATGCACGCCAACACTCGTAAAGAAATCGAAACAGTTTACTCTGGAGATATCGCTGCTGCCGTTGGTTTGAAAGATACTACAACTGGTGACTCATTGACAGATGAAAAAGCAAAAATCATCCTTGAATCAATCGAAGTTCCAGAACCAGTTATCCAATTGATGGTTGAGCCTAAATCTAAAGCGGACCAAGACAAGATGGGTATCGCCCTTCAAAAATTGGCTGAAGAAGATCCAACATTCCGCGTTGAAACAAACCCTGAAACTGGTGAAACAGTTATCTCTGGTATGGGTGAGTTGCACTTGGATGTCCTTGTTGACCGTATGAAACGTGAATTCAAGGTTGAAGCTAACGTTGGTGCTCCTCAAGTATCTTACCGTGAAACATTCCGCGCTTCTACACAAGCACGTGGATTCTTCAAACGTCAATCTGGTGGTAAAGGTCAGTTTGGTGATGTTTGGATCGAATTTACTCCAAACGAAGAAGGTAAAGGATTCGAGTTCGAAAATGCGATCGTCGGTGGTGTGGTTCCACGTGAATTCATCCCTGCAGTAGAAAAAGGACTTCAAGAATCTATGGCGAACGGTGTTCTTGCTGGTTACCCAATGGTTGACGTGAAAGCTAAGCTTTACGATGGTTCATACCACGATGTCGACTCATCTGAAACTGCCTTCAAGATCGCTGCATCTCTTGCACTTAAAGAAGCTGCTAAGACTGCACAACCAGCTATCCTTGAACCAATGATGCTTGTAACCATCACAGTTCCTGAAGAAAACCTTGGGGATGTTATGGGTCACGTAACTGCTCGTCGTGGACGTGTAGATGGTATGGAAGCACACGGTGCAAGCCAAATCGTTCGTGCATATGTACCACTTGCTGAAATGTTCGGTTACGCTACTGTCCTTCGTTCTGCAACTCAAGGACGTGGTACCTTCATGATGGTATTTGACCACTACGAAGATGTACCAAAATCAGTACAAGAAGAAATCATTAAAAAAGCTAAAGGTGAAGCTTAATTTACCAATGCTTAAAAACTCTTCCCACTTTGGGAAGAGTTTTTCTTTGTTCCAAAAGTGAATACAAGTAAAAAAGTGCTCTTCCTAGCAAACAAGACTTTGTGAAAAACTTCAATAAAAGAGGTGGTGATCTATGATAAATCTTGCTTTTCGTGGGGAAATAGTTGCTTTTTAATGCAATAAAGTATATAATAGAGACTGTTAAAAGATGTTTGGCGCTGTGTCAAGTTACTCTTTTCACAAAAAATTTTTTTGATTTTCATAAGGAGGAAATCACGAATGGTAGTTAAAGTTGGTATTAACGGTTTCGGTCGTATCGGACGTCTTGCTTTCCGTCGTATCCAAAACGTAGAAGGTGTTGAAGTTACACGCATCAACGACCTTACAGATCCAGTTATGCTTGCACACTTGTTGAAATACGATACAACTCAAGGTCGTTTCGACGGTACTGTGGAAGTTAAAGAAGGTGGATTCGAAGTTAACGGTAAATTCATTAAAGTTTCCGCTGAACGTGATCCAGAACAAATCGACTGGGCTAACGACGGTGTAGAAATCGTTCTTGAAGCAACTGGTTTCTTTGCTACTAAAGCAGCTGCTGAAAAACACTTGCATGCTGGTGGTGCTAAGAAAGTTGTTATCACTGCTCCTGGTGGATCAGATGTTAAAACAGTCGTATTTAACACTAACCACGATATTCTTGATGGTACTGAAACAGTTATCTCAGGTGCTTCATGTACTACAAACTGCTTGGCTCCAATGGCTAAAGCTCTTCAAGATAACTTCGGTGTTGTTGAAGGATTGATGACTACTATCCACGCTTACACTGGTGACCAAATGATCCTTGACGGTCCACACCGTAAAGGTGACCTTCGTCGTGCACGCGCTGGTGCTGCTAACATCGTTCCTAACTCAACTGGTGCTGCTAAAGCAATCGGTTTGGTTATCCCTGAATTGAACGGTAAATTGGACGGAGCTGCACAACGTGTTCCTGTTCCAACTGGATCAGTTACTGAATTGGTAGTTGTTCTTGACAAGAACGTTACTGTTGATGAAGTGAACGCAGCTATGAAAGCAGCTTCAAACGAATCATACGGTTACACTGAAGATCCAATCGTTTCTTCAGACGTTGTAGGTATGTCTTACGGATCATTGTTTGACGCAACTCAAACTAAAGTTATTGACGTTGACGGTAAACAATTGGTTAAAGTTGTTTCATGGTATGACAACGAAATGTCTTACACTGCACAACTTGTTCGTACTCTTGAATACTTCGCAAAAATTGCTAAATAATTCATGCGTATGATGAGAGGAGGGAAACCTCCTCTTTTTTTGTACTTTTTTTAGGGCTTTCTCATCATATTATAGGAATTGCTAAAATTGATTGACAGTGCTAAATAGATTAGGGTATCCTATCCTTGATTGGAGATTTCTAATACAAGAAAATGAAAGCGATTACAGATCGTGGAGGAAGGAGCCAATGGAAATCGCTCAAGAAAAAGAAAAAAACCATACAAGGAGGTCAAGATGAAAGGTCATCTATTTGAAAAGAAAGAACGATTTAGTATACGAAAATTCAGTGTGGGAGTTTGCTCTGCATTGATTGGGTTAGCATTTTTAGGAACAGGCGCTGTCTCTGCAGATGAGACGGTTTCTACTAGTGAACAACCTTTAGAAGCATCTTCAGCAACGACCGAAGACGTCAATCATCTAGTGAGAGAAGCTGGCGTCTATACTGCAGATGCGGCCTTACCTTCTGCAGAAACGGAAAAACCAGTCGCAGAAGCGGTCACTCCGGAGGCTAGTCCTACGAGTACAGAAGCTAGCTCGACGACTACAGATCATCCAGCTGTTTCAGAGACTGAAAAACCGAAAGCTACTGCTGAGAAAGTGGCTGATTTACCAACCAATGAAGAAAAACAATTAAGACCCAAAGAAGTTAAGTTCGATACCTGGGACGATCTCTTGAAGTGGGAACCAGGAAAACGAGTGGATGACGATATGAACAGAGCAAGCGTTCCACTTGCGAGTCGTTTCCAAGGAAAACAAATTAATGAACAAGCCAACCCTGAAGCGAAGATCCAAGCACTGTCAAATATGAACTCCAAAGCCAAGGATCATGCGTCTGTCGGCGGGGAAGAGTTTAAGGCCTATGCTTTTGATTACTGGCAATATTTAGATTCCATGGTCTTTTGGGAAGGGCTGGTTCCATCAGCAGATGTGATCGATGCTGCCCACCGAAATGGGGTTCCTATTTATGGAACACTCTTTTATAACTGGTCTAGCAGTATCAAGGATCAAGAACATTTTGCAGAAACCTTGAAAGAAGATAGTGAAGGCTCTAAAACTTTCCCGATCGCGCGTAAATTAGTCGAACTTGCCAAGTACTATGGCTTTGATGGTTACTTTATCAACCAAGAAACAACCGGAAATTTTGTAGAACCATTGGGTCCAAAATTGAGAGATTTTCTTCTTTATACCAAGGAATATGCGAAGAGTCTCAACTATCCGATTAAGTATTCCTGGTATGATGCTATGACCTATGAATATGGCCGTTACCATGAGAATGCGCTGGGAGAATACAACTACAATTTCATGCAGCCAGAAAATGGGGAAAATCCAGTTGATACCTTCTTTGCCAACTTTAACTGGGGCAAATCAGAAGTTGATTATTCCATCAGCACAGCCAAATGGATTCATCGGAATCCTTACGATGTTCTAGCTGGACTCGAGCTCCAAAAAGGTGGCTCTTATAAGACTAATGTAGACTGGAATGCCATTTTAGATGAACATGGCAAGTTGCGTCTATCCCTTGGTCTTTATGCGCCAGATACGATTACAGGTCTAGGAAAGACTGGTGAAGGTTACCATACCCATGAAGATCTATTCTGGACAGGTTTCCAAGGAGATCCGACTAAAGGAAAACCAGCAGACCAATCTTGGTACGGTATGTCCAATCTAGTAGTGGACAAAACTCCTATTACAAGTGAAGATTTCAATACATCCTTCAATACTGGACACGGAAAACACTGGTTTGTGGATGGCAAGATTTCTAAAGAAGGGGAGTGGAACTACCGTTCTGTTTCTGGCTACCTTCCAACATGGCGTTGGTGGGTAGAGCATAGTGAGGATAGTGCGCCATTGAAAGGTCGTTATGATTTTGATCAAGCCTACAATGGAGGAAATTCTCTAGCCTTTGAAGGAGATTTAAAAGCCAATAGCAGTCAAAATGTCATGCTCTATTCGACCAAGATTCCTGTGACAGAAACGACAAAATTGAGCGTCAGTCATAAAGGTGGGATCGGAGCAGCTGCCTGGGTAGCTGTTGCCACCAAAGAAGACTACTCTGAATACGAATGGAAAGAATTGACACCGAGTGCGGATTGGTCTACTCAAACCTTTGATTTGGGAAGTTTGGCTGGCAAGACCATTTATGCTGTGAAGATGTTCTTTGACCATGATACGGATGTTAAAGACTACAAATTTAATCTCGGCCAATTGTCGATTACTTCAAACCAAGAGAAACCAGCGACTCCAGCAGAAGTATCCGTTCGAGCAAAACGCCTACAAAATGCGCAAGAAGCAGAAGCAGTCCTCAATTTTAAAGGGGTAGCAGATGCGGATTATTATGAAGTCTATGAAAAAGATGGCGACAACTGGCGTCTCTTAACAGGGTCTTCTGCGACAACCGTCTATCTACCAAAAGTTAGCCGTTCAGCAAGTACTGAAGGAACCACTCAGGAACTCAAGGTTGTGGCAGTTGGAAAGAATGGTCAACGTTCAGATGCGGGAACTGTAGCCTTTGATTGGGGCATGACCGTGTCAGATACCAGTCTACCAAAAGCCCTAGCGCCAAACGTGGTTATCGGAGCCAAAGTGATCGGTTCGAGCTTCCCAGATGCGGATGGTAGTGAAGGCATTGAAGGTATGTTAAATGGGACCATTACCAGTCTTTCAGATAAATGGTCTTCTGCTCAATTGAGTGGAACTGTCGATATCCGCTTGACACAACCTCGGACCATTGTTCGTTGGGTCATGGACCATGCCGGTGCTGGTGGGGAATCTGTCGATGATGGCAAGATGAATACCCGTGACTTCGACCTTTACTACAAGGACGAAGCCGGTGAGTGGAAATTGGCCAAGGAAGTTCGTGGCAATAAAGCCCATGTGTCTGACATTACACTTGATCATCCGATCAAGGCTCAAGACTGGCGTCTCCATGTCATTACAGCTGATAACGGCACCCCATGGCAAGCCATCCGGATTTACAACTGGAAGATGTATGAAAGTCTAGATACTGAAACGGTCAACATCCCGATGAAACATGCTGCAGCGCAAAACCTGGGCAATCATTTTGTCCAAGTCGGTTTCAAAGATGTTCCGGCTAATACTACTCTGACTCTTTATGCCGATAAAGAAGCGACCAGTCCAATTGCGACCATGACAGCCGATCAAGCTGGAAATCTGATCTTTAAACCGCTCGCTTTTGAATCAACCCCATCTCTTCTCTACTATCGTGCGCAAGAACCTGGTAAAGATATCAGTAATGTTTTGGCGATCGAAGTTCCAAAGAATGATAAAGAAATTGCGGGACTTCAATTTGAAGATGGATTGACCAAGAAGGTCTACCGGGAAGGCGATGCCCTTTCCTTGAAAGGGGCGACTCTCCGCGTTCATTATAAAGATGGCCAAGCAGATCAACTGGTCAACCTCACCAACTCAGGTGTAGAGATTCATGGATTTGACAGTAGCAAGCTTGGAGAACAACACCTAGAAGTTTCTTACCTTGGTCAGAAATTGGATAAGACTCTCACTGTTTTTGTGGTCAGTGCAGAGGAAGCAGGTGAAAAAGCAGTTGCTGGTCTAGAATTGACCGACAAACCAAAAGTGGAATATATCGTCGGAGAAGCATTGGAGAAAGAAGGCGGACGCTTTACAGTCGTCTTTGAAGATGAAACGACCGAAACGCACGCCTTGACCGATGAAGGTGTTGAAATAACTGGATTTGATGCGAGCAAGGAAGGCCGTCAAACCATCACTATCCATTACAAAGGAGCTAGCACAAGCTTTGATGTCCTCGTCAATCCAAAACCAGCTCTCAACGATGAATACCTTAAGCAAAAATTGGCTGAAGCTGAAGCTGCAAAAGCCAAAGTAGACTTTACTTTTGCCACTCCTGAAGTTAAAGAAGCTTTGCTAGCTGGAATGGCTGCTTCTGAAAAAGTCTTGAAAGAGCATGATACCAGCACACAAGATCAAGTCAATGAGCAGTTGAACAATTTGACCGCTCTCTTGAAAGCCTTGGATGGTCAAGCCAATCTAACAAAAGAAAAAGAAGCACTTTCTGCTCTGACAACTGAAGCGACCTCTCTATTAGCAAGCAAGCCAAATCACCCTTCTGGTGAAGCTTTACAGGCACTCCTGGAGAAAAATAAAGAACTCCTAGCTTCTTCAGAGCTCACTCCTGAAGCTCTTGGAACAGCTAAGACAGGTCTAGAGACCTTGATTGCACTCCTGAAAGAAGACAAGCCAGCGGTCTTTGTAGACCCTGCGACTGGAGTCGAAGTCCAATTCTCCAACTTAGAGCCAACCGTTGTCAAAGGACTGAAAGTCGCGAAAGTTGAAGCCAATCAGGCAGAAAAAGAAGAGCTGAAGGGCCGAGAAGGAATCGTCTTTGATATTGAAGGTGTGGATGCCAGCGGTCAAGATATCGATACCCACCATCCATCCCTTGTGAAAATCCCTGTGGATAAGGATAAAGAAGTGGAGCAAGTTCTCTTCTTCCCAGAAGGTCAAGCACCTCAATCCTTGGCCTTTGAGAGAGTTGGAGATGTGGTCATTTTTACAGCTCCTCACTTTACTCACTATGCGATTGTC
The DNA here is from genome assembly GCF_041432115.1 of Streptococcus sp. 27098_8_12. Classification (NCBI taxonomy): domain Bacteria; kingdom Bacillati; phylum Bacillota; class Bacilli; order Lactobacillales; family Streptococcaceae; genus Streptococcus; species Streptococcus sp. 27098_8_12. The sequence goes on along the minus strand of NZ_JAPVZA010000025.1, from coordinate 502 downwards.
TATAAGCCAGCACAAACGGAAGAACCAGATCAACCGATCCAACCAGAAGAACCGGCTAAACCAGATCAGCCAGTTCAACCGGCTCAACCAAATCAACCTGTTCAACCAGCTACCCCAGTGACTCCGGATCCAGCTAATCCATTGAAGCCTACAGAGTCTTCTCAAGTGGATCAGTTGGCCCCAACGACTTCTACTCAAGCGGGTCATCAGGAGGAAGAACACAAGGATATGGTCGATCAAGAGATCCATCAGTTGTTAAGTGCCCACCAAGGAGCGAACTCACAGCCAACGGTTCAGCAAGAAACAAAAGATGCCAGCAAAGAAAGTCAATCGGAACACTTGCCAAATACGGCAAGCCTAGAAGCTTCCTTTGCAGCTGAAGCTGTTCTCTTAGCGGCCTTAGGCGGCTTCCTCTTGGCTGGTAAGAAGAAAGAAGAGTAAGTCTTTTACAGGATTCTTTCGTTCACTTAAAAAGTCACTCTCAAAAAACCTCTCTGGTGAA